>JAYSLK010000538.1:0-1727 GCA_043725585.1 Actinomycetota bacterium | reverse complement strand
TTCTGGGCGAAGTCCCATGCGTCACCGCGAACCCGGGTCGCCCAGTCGTTGTTCACACAATTCGTTCCCGTGTAGGCGATCGGACGTCCGCCGAGCGGGAACAGGAGCGGGATGGCGCCGGCCGCATCGGGGTTGAGCACCTCCGGTACCGGCCCGACGATGGCGTTGTCGATCGTTGTATTGCCCTTGTTCGGACCAAGGACCTGAACCCAGTCGACGTCGACGTTCACGTTTCCGCTGATGGCCACGCGGATCCCGGAGACCGAGGCCTTCGGGACGTCGGCCTGATACACCCTCCACCCCGGCTCGGTCACGAACTGGATGCCACTTTGGCAACCGTCGTTGACACCGGCCGTGCACGTGTAGAAGAAGATGCCGGCACCGACCGCTCCGCTCACGTTCATGCGGACCCGGAACGTCGTGTATTCGAGACCGTCGAGCCGTCGCGCGTTGCCTTCGCGGTCATGGCCGACCGCGTCGCTGCCCATCGCGTGACCGCCAACGTCGTAGCCGCCCCACAACGGCGAGAAGTAGCCGAGACCGTTGAACTTCAGGTGCAACTGCCCGTCGGACAGCGATGGCGTCTCGGCGACTCCGACGATCAACGCCTCGTCGACCAGGGCAACGTCCTCGCCGTTCGAATAGTCGAGCGGATCGCCGAAGGTGTCGGCGAAGAATTCCTTCTGACCAGCGGGACCGGCAGCCGTCGCGTCGGAGGACCCAAGGAGCAGCGGAGAGACGAGCAATGCGCCGGCCAGGACCAGGGATGTGAATCGACGAAACGTCATACCGTCGTATCGGCCACCGAAGGCGGTCGAGTGGACCGATCGCGACCACTCTTCGGGCAAAACGGTCCGATCGACCCAGACCGTCGGGCCGATCGACCGACCAGATTACGCATCGCGAAACCGGCGTCGGCCACGACCTGACGACTTCGACCCCGGGTTCGAGGACTTCGCCAGCAGCAGTCGCTCGTCGGCGAGGCGGAGCGTCCTCAGCGGATCACCGCCGGAGTGCTCGGCCTCGCCGACTGAGGCGCTCACGTGGAGCACGCCGTCCGGCAGGGAAATCGCCATGTTGCGCAGCTGACCGCGAAGGCGCGTCACGGCGTCGGCACGCTCCGCCCGCGAACCCCGGATCAAGGCGGCAAACTCGTCACCACCCAAACGTGCAGCCACATCGTGCGGACCGAGGGAGGACGTCAGCGCCCTCGCCACCTCAATGAGGGCGGCGTCGCCGACGTGGTGCCCGTGGGTGTCGTTGACCGATTTGAAGCGATCGAGATCGAGGATCACCGTCGTGACCACGTCGTCGTGGCCGATAGCGGCGAGCGACTCCTGAAACGCGCGGCGGTTGCTGATTCCGGTCAGATCGTCGGTGCGAGCCAACTGCGACAGCCGGCGGCGTGCGTTCGACGACTCGATCGCCAGCGTCGCCAACGACGCAACCTTGTTCGCGACGAACGCGTCCACCGGGTGGATGGCCGCGTTCGCGGAGAGCACATGCAGCGTCCAACCGCCGAGCATCATCTCTGTGCCGTCGGCGTCGCCGGCGAACGGCACGTCCACCGTCCACGTCGCCCGACCCGTCGCCAGGTCACCCCAGGGCCTGGCGGCCGGATCCACCGCGACACGGACACCTCGTGATGCGGCAACGATCTCGCCCCGCTTGTCGACAAACGCGCCGACCGTCTCACCGTCTCCAGCACTCGAAAGGGCGCTCAGGAG
>JAYSLK010000537.1:0-2655 GCA_043725585.1 Actinomycetota bacterium | reverse complement strand
GGTGAGCTCGTGACGTTCTGTGCCGAGCACGACATCGACGTTGCGGTGATCACCTCCACGAACCCAGAGACGGCTGATCTCTCGCACGAGACGGCGTCCGTGTTGCGCGAAGCCGGTACACCAACGGTGGTCGGGGGCCCTGGACGCACACTCGACGACCTCGTCGCGAGTGCCCGTCGCGCAGGCCGCGCCAGTGGTTAACAGGCTTCGAGGCCAGGTGTCACGTCCTGACGGTGTCCTCCAACAGGCCGAGTGCGGAGCATCGGGCTAGCTTGATCGAAATGCTGAGTGCAGTACGTGTGGTCCACGTGGCCGACATCCCCGAGTCCGAACTCCCGACCCTCGGCATCGCTCGTGGCGATTCGCTGCCTGAAGGGGAGTGGTTCGTCCGTCCCGACTCACGGCGTGCACAGGCGGTGAGGATGCCTCGCGAAACAGCGGTGGTCGGCACGTTCACCCACATCGAGGTGGTCCAACCCTCGATCTGCACGATCATCGCGACGACCAGTGTGCGCTTCACCGACGTGCCGGCGATCGTCGAGTGCGCCACCGCTGGCGGCACCGTGATCGTCACCGCCATCCGGCCCGATCGGCTGCGCAGCGTCGACGAGCACCGGCGTCTCCTCGATCGTCTGGCGGCCGCCTCGGTCGACAGCGCGGTCGAGGGTGGGGTGGCGAGAACGACATCCGACGCCGGGGTGGGGATCGTCGGGTACGGCCCGTTCGGTGGCATGGGCTACACCCACGGCCTGGCGGCGACCGAGATCGATGGTCTTCGTCTGGTCGGCGTCTGCGACTCCAACGCCGAACGACGCGAGGCCGCTCGTGCCGACTTCCCCCACATTCATGCCCACGTCGACATCGATTCGTTGTGCGGCGATGACGACGTCGATGTGGTCATCGTCGCGACCCCGCCGGTGCTGCACGCACCGATCGCGCTCACCTTGCTGCGCGCAGGAAAGCACGTCGTGGTCGAAAAGCCGATGTGTCTCACGGCGGCCGACGCCGACGCGCTGTTGGCCGAGGCGGCTGCGTTGCAACGCACCATCACGGTCCATCAGAGTCGCCGCTGGGACGGCGACTACCTCGCCCTGCGCCGGGCGATCGACAGCGGAGCGATCGGCGAGGTCTTCAACATGGAGACGTTCGTCGGATCGTTCGAGCACCCGTGTCGCTGGTGGCACAGCGACGAGGCGCTGTCCGGCGGAGCCGTGTACGACTGGGGATCACACCACATCGACTGGATCCTGCAGATCTTCGGAGGTCCGCCCGATTCGGTGCGAGCCTCGTCGCACAAGCGGGTGTGGCGCGACGTGTCGAACTCAGACCAGATCGACGTGCAGATGCGCTGGGCCGACGGCCGAGAAGCACGGTTCATCCAGAGCGACGTAGCCGCGATCCGCAAGCCGAAGTTCTTCGTCCAGGGAACCGCCGGCACCATCGCCGCCGATTACCGACCGGTCGTCGCCGACGAACTCGTCGCCGGCCGAGGTCACGTGCCGACCACCTGGCACCATGCCGAGGTGCCGTCCACGTTGCGACTCGGTCGGTACGAGCCGGGCTACGGCATCGTCGAGATGACGCTGCCGCCGGTCACGACTCCGCAGTGGCCGTTCCACCGTGCGCTTGCCGACCACCTGCTACTCGGCGAGCCGAGCCCGGTGCCCGCAGAGCAGTCGCGCGATGTGGTCGCGGTACTCGAGCGGGCCCACCGTTCGGCGGCCTGCGCCGACGCGGTGACGAGTGCCTGAACCGATGACCGGGCAGGTCTCCATCGGCGTGCTCGGCGGCACGTCGTGGATCGCGAATCAAGCCGTGATCCCTGCGATTCATGACAGCCAGCGCGCCACGCTGGGCCTCGTCGGATCTCGCTCCGGTTCGGTGAGCTATGCCGATGTGCTGTCCGACCCCGCAGCCGAGGCCGTGTACATCGCGCTGCCGAACGACATGCACCATGAGTGGGTCGTCGCCGCTGCGAACGCGGGCAAGCACGTGCTGTGCGAGAAGCCGTTGGGGATCGCGACAGTCGACGCCCAGGCGATGGTGCACGCCTGCGATGTCGCGGGAGTCGTGTTGGCCGAGGCGTACATGACCCCGTTCCATCCGCTCAGCGAGGCGATCGACACCTGCCTCTGGTCCGGAGAGCTCGGCGAGATCCGCCACATCGACGCCGCCTTCACGTTCCGCCTCGCCCCGGGCGACAACTACCGATGGTCGGGCGCCCGAGGTGGGGGAGCGCTGCTCGACGTCGGCATCTACTGCCTGTCGCCGATCATCACCGCGATGGATGGCCCGCCGTCGGAGGTCGACGCACACGTGACCCGCTCGGGCACCGTCGATGCCACCACGGCTGCATGGCTTCGCTGGGCGAACGGCGCAACGGCGTCGGTGGTAACGTCGATCGAGCTGCCCGAACGTCAGGCGTTGCTGGTGTGCGGCACCGGCGGAACGCTCGCGGTGGACCGCCCGTTCACCCCGGGTCGTGCGGACGCGCCGTTCACCATCACCCGCCCCGACGGTCAGGTGGAGCACCGATCGGCGAAGGGCGGTGACTGCTACCTCGCGATGGTCGATGCGTTCGCTGCTGCCGTACGCGGGGCGGCCCCGTGGCCGCGACCTGTCGTCGACTCGATCGTGATGGCAGCGTTGTGCGAT
>JAYSLK010000536.1:0-3710 GCA_043725585.1 Actinomycetota bacterium | reverse complement strand
CGCTGATGGCGGCTTGTTCTGGTCGCGATCTCTCGCGGTGAGCGCAGATGTTCGCGACCAGAGCGTCGGTCGACGGCCCGCACTTCCGTCGCGACCGTCGGTTGAATTCGCAGAACAGTCGTCCTGGGAATCGTCGTCGTGGACTAAGATCTCGATCCACTATGCGCTTCGCTTTCGACGATCAGCCGGTCGACTACGTCGACGGTGATTCGGTGGCCGTTGCGGTGCTGCGGTCGGGTGCACATCCACAGCACGGAGGAAGCCTCTGCCTCACCGGTGACTGCGGAAGCTGCTCTGCCGACGTCGACGGTGTGCCGTTCACACGCACCTGCCTCACCCCTGCCCGGCCGGGGTCACGGGTGCGGCGTCACCCGGCCGTCGGCGGGCCACCCCTCCACCTCGATCCACCGAAGAACCCCGTGCAGTCGCCCGTCCATGTCGGCGTGGAGGTCCACCGACGTCATGTCGACGTCGCGATCATCGGTGCCGGTCGGTCGGGAACGGCCGAAGCCGAGCGGCTGCGGTCTGCGGGCCGCGAGGTGTTCGTGCTCGACTCGGGCAACGGCCACGACGTGATGGGCGTCTATCCCGGGCCGTTGGTCGTCGTTCGCACGCCCCAGCACATGCTGCACGTCCACGCCCACGAGGTGGTGATCGCCACAGGTGCTGCCGAGGTGCATCCGGTGTGCGAGGGCAACATGCTGCGCGGCATCCTGCTGTCGGGCGCTGCCGACCTGCTGCGCGAGCGAGGTGTCGATCTCGGCAACACGGTCACGATCGACATCACCGAGCTGGCGAGCTTCGATGGCCTCGATGGTGCCGTCAGCCATGTCGTGTTCTCCGACGGTCGTCGCGAGGCCTGCGACACGGCGATCGTGACCAGTCCCACCAAGGCGCCGCGCGATCTTCTCGCGCGCATGGTGAGCGACCCGAACGTGCGCGTGGTCGGTCCGGCCGCCGAGCGCTTCGAGCTTCCCCCGCCGCCCGTCGCCGGGTTCGTGTGTCCGTGCTCGAAGATCACCGTCGGCGACCTGCAGATGGTGTGGGACAAGGGCTTCCAGCACCTCGAACTCGTGAAGCGAGCCGCCCTGTGCGGTACCGGCACGTGCCAGGGCGGGGTGTGCATGCCGCACCTGCGTTCCTTCGTCTCCGACCGGCAAGGGTCGGAGGCGGCACCGTTCACAGGCCGACCCGCCTCGCGTCAGCTGACGATCGCCGAGGCAGCCGCCGACGTCTTCCTCGACCCCTTCCGCCGCAGCGCGCTGCATCACGAACACCTGAAGCTCGGCGCCCAGATGGACCGTTTCGGCGGCTGGTGGCGGCCGTGGAACTACGGCGATTTCATGCGCGAGTACTGGGCGGTACGCGAGGGCGTGTCGCTCGGAGATGTGTCCACGCTCGGCAAGATGATCGTCACCGGCCCCGACGCCGTAGAGGCGCTCGAGCGCCTCTACCCCACCACCATTGCCGACATCCGCCCCGGACGAAGCCGGTACGTGCTGCTGCTCAACGAGCGCGGTCACCTGATCGACGATGGGATGGTCTGTCGCGAGGCCACCGCCAACGGGGTCGATCGGTTCGTCCTCACGTTCACCTCCGGCGGCGCAGCCTTCGCCGAGGCGTGGGTGCGCGACTGGGTGGAGACGTGGGGTCTCGACGTCAGGATCATGGATCGCACCATCTCCCACGGAGCGATCAACGTCACCGGCCCGCTCGCCGGGGCACTGTTGCAGCGGGTGGGCGTGGCCGATCCGCCGAAGTTCCTGCAGCATCGCCATGCTGCGGTCGCCGGCATCGACTGTCACATCATGCGGCTGTCCTTCACCGGGGAAGCCAGCTTCGAACTGCATCACCCGGTCGCTCATTCGGTCGAGCTGTGGCAGGCGCTCATGGAGGCTGGACGAGACATGAACATCAGGCCCCACGGGCTGCAAGCGCTGTTCGCGCTGCGGCTCGAGAAGGGGCATGTGATCGTGGGCATGGACACCGAGCTCGACTCCACGCCGCGTCGGTTGAACATGGACTGGGCGGTGAGGATGGACAAGCCCGACTTCGTCGGCCGTACGGCCCTTGCCCGCACCGCCGACCTCGCCGACCATCGTCGGTTGTTCGGCTTCACCATGGACGGTCCCGCCCCGACGGAGGGCGCACCGATCTACGTCGGTGATCGCATCGTGGGCCATGTGGCGTCCACCTTCACATCGCCGACCCTCGGCAAGGCGGTGATGCTCGGCTGGCAGAAGCACTCGCCGTGGGTCGACTCGGTCACGATCGATGGTCGCACCGCGACGGTGGCCCACACACCGTTCTATGATCCGGAGGGCGCACGTGCACGCGCCTGAACGCCTCGACGGGTTGCGCATCGTCGCAACACCAGAAGCGCTCGAACACGCCTACTACGAAGGTGATGTGGTGGTCCTGCGCATCGCTCACGATGAGGTCTTCGCCATCGGCGCCGTGGCCGCCGAGGTGCCCGACGAGCACGCGATCATCGAACGCGAGACGGCGTTCGTCGGCTGGGGCCTGACGTCGGCGGAGTTCGATCGGATGATCGCACGTCATGTCGAGTGGCAGCTGCCCACGCATCGCCCCTCGCTCGCCCAGGGGCTGGCGGCCGGCATGCCGGTGAAGCTGTTGTTCGACCACGACCGGGTGCTGCTGGTCGTCTCGAGCGGACTCGCCCACGAGGCTGCAGCTCGCTTCGGGCTTCCCGAGTTCCGACACGAGACAGGAACACGAGGATGAACGAGTTCGTCGAGACCCTGCTCGAGCTCACCTGGCACCAGCCCAAGTCGAGCTACGACGTGGTGATCATCGGTGGTGGCGGACACGGTCTGGCAACTGCGTACTACCTCGCGACCCAGCACGGCATCACCAACGTGGCGGTGCTCGAAGCCGACTACATCGGTTCGGGCAACTCGGGTCGCAACACCACGATCATCCGCGCCAACTACGGCATCCCCGAATCGATCCGCTTCTACCAGCACAGCCTCGATCTCTACTCGAAGCTCGAAGACGAGACCGGCTGCTGGATCATGCACGCCACCAAGGGCCTGATCTGGCTGGCGCACACCGAGTCGGCGATGCGCAACGAACGCGCCCGAGCGATGCTCAACACGGCGTGCGGTGCCGAGACCGTGCTCGTGACCCCGACGGAGATCAAGGAGCTGTGCCCGCAGCTCGACCTCTCCGGTGGCGGTCGCTACCCGGTGCTGGGTGCCAGCTATCACATCCCGGCATCCACTGCCCGACACGACCGCGTGGTGTGGGCCTATGCGCAGGGAGCGATGCAGCGGGGTGTGCACGTGCTGCAGAACACTCCGGTCACCGGGCTCGTCAAGGATGGCGACCGTGTGGTGGGTGTGCGCACCGCTACGGGCACGATCTCCGCAGGCGTGGTGATGAGCGCCGTGGGCGGCAACGTCAGCCTGATCGCCGAGCACGCCGGGGTTCGGCTGCCCGTGCGCACGCACCCGTTGCAGGCATTCGTCACCAATGGCTACGCGCAGGGGTTCGGACCGATCATCAGCGACACCGAACTGCTCTGCTACATCAGCCAGACCGCCCGTGGACAGATGTTGATCGGCCACGAGTACGACCGCGAGACCAGCTACTCGTTGCAGTCGTCGTTCCAGTTCCTGCAGGCGAACGCGATCAAGATGAGCTACCTGCTGCCGTTCGTGCGCGACCTGAAGATCCTGCGCCAGTGG
>JAYSLK010000535.1:0-2573 GCA_043725585.1 Actinomycetota bacterium | reverse complement strand
GTACGTGCTGCTCGGACGGAACCCCTACATCGGCTACTTCGGAGTCGAGAGCCAACACGATCTGGCGATGGTGGCGAGCGTGCTCGACCGTCTCGATCTGGCCGACCTGGCGGTGCGGCCCTTGGGCACGATGAGCGGTGGCGAACGGCAGCGCCTCGTGATCGCACGGGCGATCGCGCAGGAGGCCCCGATCCTGCTGCTCGACGAGCCCACGAGCGCGCTCGACATCGGGCACCAGCAGCAGGCGCTCGAACTGGTCGACCGGTTGCGTCGTGAACATGGTCTCACCGTCGTGAGCGCGATGCACGACCTCACGCTTGCTGGGTTGTACGCCGACCGCTTGGCGTTGTTGCATCAGGGCCATGTCGTGGCGACCGGCCCTGCGTCGAGCGTGCTTCGCCCCGAGACCTTGAGCGAGTTCTACGGCGTGAGCGTGCGCGTCCACCACGAAGACGACGGCACGGTGGTCGTGGTGCCACGACGCACGAACGGCTGATCGTCAGACACCAGTTTGCGTGGCGGTGCCTCCGATACCGTCGGGGAGGTGAACGCGCCCCGCCTCGTGCTGCACATGTCGTACCACCCGTTCCGTCTCGACGAACGCACGATCGCGACAAACGCGAAGTTCCTGGAGGTGATGCTGGAGTACGGGCGGCGCTGGCCCGGACAGATCGACCTCCTGCTGGAACGCAGCACCGAGCGTCGACCGATCGAGGTGGTCGAGATGCCGCTCGCCGATCTTCCCGTGAACGCGGTGGAGATCGACCGTCATGCGCTCCACCCTGGGTTGTTCCCTGCAGAGGCGGTTGCCTACTGCGTGCTCGAAGGAGGCTTCCGCCACCTGGCGCGGTACGTGTCGAACGCCGACCGTCGCCTGGTTCGTGGCTGCGACGTCCCCGGAAACGTCACGGCTGAGTCGCTGGCCGCAGAGCCCCGTTCGCTGGCCCGACGGTTGCGGGCGGCGATGTGGGTCCGGCGAGAGATCCGCGATCAGCGACGTGAGGTGTCGGAGGCGGCTGCACTGCACAGCAACCAGTACCCGGCGTACGACTTCTTCGCCGAGCAGGCTCGGGCGAGACACGTGTTCATCGACAATCCGTTGCGGTCCGGTGACCTGCCGAGCGCTGCCCAACGAACCGCACGGATCGAGCGCCTGACGGCCGGTGGGCCGCTACGGCTCGTCTTCTCCGGCCGACTCGACTCGATGAAGAACCCGCTCGACCTCGCCGCGGTCGCGAGAGAGCTCCGGGCACGCGGCGTGCCGTTCGAGTTCGACGTGTTCGGCGATGGTCCCCTGCGCGCCGAGCTGGAACGAAGGGCGACCGCCGACGGCCTCGGCTCGCAGTTCCGTGTGCACGGCTTCGTCGATTTCCGCAGCGTTCTGCTGCCGTTCCTCCATGACACAGCCGACATGTACGTGTGCCCGCATCGCCAGGGTGATCCGAGCACCACCTATGTCGAGATGATGTGTTCCGGTGTTCCGATCGTGTCGTATCCCAACACCGCCGTCCGGCTCATGCGCGAGCATCACGGCATCGTCACGCTCGCATCGGCGATGACCCCTGCGGCGTTGGCCGACGAGGTGCAGCGCGTTCACCGGCAGCGCGCCGAACTGGTCGATGCGTCGAGGGATGGCTTCGAGTTCGGATCCACCCACACGGTCGAGGTCTGCTACCAGGGACAGGTGGATCACCTGTTGGAGGTTCACGAGCGGGCGATGCACCACAACGGCTGACTTCATCGCGGCTGGTGTCAGGTCGGATCGAACCAGTGGTCGCCGCCGAGGATGCGATCGGCCTCGGCCGGGCCCCACGAACCACGGAAGTAGGGATGGACGGGGCCTGGCTGATCGAGCGCGGGCTGGATCACCCGCCACGTCTGCTCCACCACGTCTTCACGGGCGAACCGTCGCGACGAGCCCGCGATCGCATCGTCGAGGAGACGCTCGTAGGCCTCGCGCCGCTCGCCGAGTGCCGCCGCGAAGTCGACGGCGAGGTCGACGTTCTGGCTGTCGAGGTGCGGGCCGGGGGTCTTGGCCTGCACCGTGAAGGTGACGCCGTCGTGCTTGCCGAGTCGGAAGCGGACCAGGTTGCGATGCGGGGTGGGGCCGCCGGCTTCGTCGAACAGCAATGCCGGAGGTTCGCGGAACTCGACCACGACCTCGGTGGCGGACTGTTTCAGCGCCTTACCACAACGGACGAACCACGGAACGCCGGCCCATCGCCACGAATCGATCTCGAGACGAGCGGCAGAGAAGGTGTCGACCTGCGAGTCCGCGGCCACGCCCGGCTCGTCCCGGTAGCCGACGTACTGGCCGCGGACCAGGTTGGCCGGATCGATCGGGCGCATCGCCGCGAACACCTTGGCCTTCTCGTCCTGCAGAAAGCCGGCGTCGGGCCCGACCGGCGGTTCCATCGCCACGAGCGAGAGCACCTGGAGGAGGTGATTCTGCATGATGTCGCGGATGGAACCGACGCCGTCGTAGAAGCTGCCCCGGCCCTCGACGCCGATCGTCTCGCTCATCGTGATCTGCACGCTGCGCACGTAGTTGCGATTCCACACCGGTTCGAGCA
>JAYSLK010000534.1:0-2362 GCA_043725585.1 Actinomycetota bacterium | reverse complement strand
GTCAGATGTCGGTCGCGGAGACGTCGGCGGTGCCGGTCACCACGCGCTCGTCGCCGCGGTTCAGCCAGACGTCGCAGAACGCGACGCCGTCCCTCACCTCGCGCACCGTGCCGCCGGCCACCACCCGATCGGTGTCGAGCACCGGTCGTCCGAACGCGACCGTCAGGCGGCGAATCGCAGTTGGCCCGGCCCAGTCCATGAGCATGTTGGCGACGTAGCCGAGGTTGAGAGGACCTTGGTTGATGACTCGGCCGCCGAGACCGAGCGCCTCGTTCGCGACCCGGTCCCAATGCACGGGGTACGGATCGCGCAGCACCGCCGCCATGGTGCGCATCCGAGCCGCGTCGACGGACGGCATCTCCCACGACGGGATCTGCCGTGCTCCGGCGAGCCCGCTCGGCCCGACGTCGGTTGCATGCGAACCAGTCCCTCGATCTGGCAGTGGCACCGGTACGGCCGTTCGCCGGAACACCCAACGGTTGGTGACCCTCGCGATCATGGCGCCGTCGCGGCTCAGCTCGATCTGGAACGCAACCTCATCGGCGATGCCACCCTTGGCAGACGTGTGGCGCTCGGCGCTCACCACGCCCCCGTCCACCCGGTACTCCACGTCTTCACGGATCGGCGCCAGGTACTCCCAGTCGTAGCTGAGCAGACCGACGGCGCCGCCGACCGCGTCGACGCCGCCCAGGCGGAACAGCTCCGCGATCGAGGTTCCCGCACCAAGGATCGGCGCGTGAAACAGCACGATCGGGTGCACGAGACCATCGGGCAGTTGCTCGCGCCCAGTGCAGTCGGTGAGCAACCAGTTCTCCCAGTGAGCCACCCGGTAGGTGCCTCCAGGGAACCGATGGCCGATCAACCGGTCGAGTTCTTCAGGGGTCATGTCATGCCTCCAGGCCTGGCCAGACGAGTTCTGCGAGTTGGTCCGCCACCACCTGCGCCGGCAGGTCGGACTCGGCGATCCACCACAACGACACGAGGTTGAGCATGCCGACGATCGCGTACGCCCATGGCATCGCCACGGACGGGTCGTGCCCCTGACGCTTCCGCCAGTGGCTCAGCAGGTCGGCAAGCGGGCTGGCCGACCGGCCGGCGAGGAACAGCGTGCGCTCCGGCGTGTCGTCACCGGCGCCTCGCGTCACGTAGAGGAACAACTCGCGATTCGCGCCGATGGTGTCGAGGCTGGTGCAGAAGAAGGCGGCGAGCGTGACCCGGTCGAGCCGGCTGCCGTCGGTGATCTGGACGGCCGCCGCAGCGATCAACCGATCGGCCAGTCGAACGGCCAAGGCGTTGGAGAGCTCGGCGCGACTGCCGACCCGGGCGTACACGACCGGCTTCGTGACTCCTGCCTCGAGCGCGATCGCTTCGAGGGATGCGCCGCTGCCGTCTCGCGTGATCACACGCTCAGCGGCTTCGAGGAGTGCGTCACGGTCGACCACGTGCAAGCCACCCACCGGACGGCCCGGACGCCGACGCACTCGCACGCTCATGGGTGTCAGTCTGGCCTTCGATGCGTCGAACCCCGGTTCACAGCGTCATACTTACCGCCAGTAAGTTCATTTCCGTCGTCGGCCGTCGCGCCGGGCGTCATCAGCCGTCATCAGCCGAAACCAGCTCACCCACGCCGGGCCACCGGCTCTTCCTCGATCGGAGCGCCATGCCCACGCAGGCCAGCCACGAACTGTTCGACCTCTCCGACGACGTCGCCGTCGTCACCGGTGCCGGCCGCGGCATCGGCGAAGGCATCGCCACCACACTGGCAGACGCCGGTGCGGCCGTCGTGTGTGCGGCGCGTCGAGTGGACGAGATCGAACGGGTGGCCGCCGGCATCCGAGCCCGCGGCGGTCGTGCGATCGCCGTCGCCACGGATGTCACCGACAACGACGCGCTCGAGGCGTTGGCGCAGGCGGCCATCGCCGAGTTCGGTCATCTCGACATCTGGATCAACAACGCCGGAGGCTCACCGGTGTCGGCGCCTCTCGTCGACCTCGATGCGGCTGAGTGGGATGCCACGCTCAGGTTGAACCTCACCGCCGTCTGGGTGAGCACCCGGGTCGCCGCGGCGCACATGCGCGACGGTGGTCGCATCGTCAACATCTCGTCGCTAGCGGCCACCACCACGATGCCAGGCAGCGGTCACTATGCAGCGGCCAAGGCCGGAGTGAACTCACTGACCCGCACCTTTGCCAAAGAGCTCGGCCCGCGGGTGCGGGTGAACTGCATCATGCCCGGAGCCGTCCCGACCGAGATCATGATGACCGCGCTCCACCTTGCCGACAACGATCTCCCTGCGCTCGAGAAGCGGTTGCGGTTACCCATGCGACGTCTCGGAACGCCCGACGATCTCGGTCGAGCGGTG
>JAYSLK010000533.1:0-5768 GCA_043725585.1 Actinomycetota bacterium | reverse complement strand
GAACAGCAGCGCCGTCTTGCGCGCCGCGTCCGCGTCGCCGGTGTGTTGGCCGCCGACGACGTGGTTTGCGTCGGTGGGGGTGAACGACGCCAACTGCAGCACGCCCTTGCGAACGAGACGCTCGGTCACGAGTCGCTGGGCCGCTGACGTCATCACCGCCGCGGCCGTCGTGAGCCCGTCGGGGGCCGATGCGACCGACTCGACGATGCGCTGTTCGTTCATGTCGAGCAGGCTTCGTGCCTGGTCGCCTCGTTGATCCCCTCGTTGGCCCCGTCGTTGTGGGTCGAGCAGCACCACGAAGACCCCGTCGAGGTCGCTCGGAGGGTCGGCCGACAACTGATGATCGAGCGCCGCATGGACCATGGCGGGATGGCGGGCGGCGAGGAGTGCCACCGGGATCACGCGCCGCGGGCCGAGCAGCAGCACGGCGCCGGCGGCGCGATCGTCGTGCTTCACCTGGCTGTCGCCGCCGAGGCCGTGGGTGTGCATCTCGACAGCGGCCACCATCGTGCGATGCCCGCCGACGGTGGCGCCCATCGTGCTGACGAGCGGAACGCCGTTGCGCAGGACGGCGATGTCGGTGGTGGTGCCACCGATGTCGCTGATGATGGCATCGGCGAGCCCGGTGAGATGCGCAGCGCCCACCAGGCTTGCCGCCGGCCCCGACAGGATCGTCTCGATCGGTCGCTCACGCACGAACGCCGCCGAGACGAGCGATCCATCGCCGCGCACCACCATCACCGGAGCGTGAACACCCTGCGCGGTCAAGGTCTGCTCCGTGGTGGCGACCAGACGGTCGATGATCGGCACCAATCGGGCGTTGAGAATCGCCGTCACCGCTCGCTTGGGTCCGTTCAGCTGGGCCGAGAGCATGTGGCTCGCGGTGACCGTCTTGCCCGTCACGCGGCGGATCACCTCGGCGGCCGCCCGCTCGTGTGCCGGGTTGCGCACGCTGAACTGAGCCATCACGGCGAAGCCGTCGACGCGCTGGGCGACCCGCGCCACCTCGTCGGCCAGCAGCTCGAGATCGATCGGTGACCGCTCGTTGCCGTGGGGATCGTGGCCCCCGGCGAGCAGGATCGCAGGGTCGCCGGCGAGTGCCCGCCGCAGGCCGCCCCGTTCGATCACCTCGTCGTCGAAGCCGATGATCACCGCCGCGACCGGCCGGCCGGAGCCTTCCACGAGCGCGTTCGTGGCGAGCGTCGTGGAGAGCGAGACGAGCTCGATCCGATCCGGCTCGGCGCCGGCGTGGTGCAACGCGCGCTCGATCGCCTCGCCGATGCCGATGCTGAGGTCGTGATGGGTGGTCGGCGCCTTCGCCTTCGACACCACCGTGCGCGACCGCTCGTCGTACACCACGGCATCTGTGTAGGTGCCGCCGGTGTCGATGCCGAGCAACAGATGAGCCGGCAACGGATGAGCCGGCAACGGATGGGGTGCCGACAGATGAGCCGGCAACGGATGGGGCGTCTCGTCGGTGCGTCGGTGGGGAGAGGTGGCGTCGGTCATGTCTGCGTTGGGCCGGGAACCGGGTCAGGCTAGCGTCGCCGTCGATGACCGATCCGGTGGAGAACATGTCAGCATCGGGCACTGATCGGACTCCTGCGCCGCAGGTGGGTGCGGATCGGCGCCAGGCCCTCGTGGTGGTGCCGTGTCGCCCCCTGCAGCCCACGCTCGAGTTCTTCACCAAGGGACTCGGGTTCAGGGTCGACGCGATCTTCCCCGCCGATGCACCGTCCACGGCAGAGCTGTCGGGTCATGGGCTGACGCTGCGCCTCCGGTCGACCGACGACCCCGCGTCAGCCGATCGTGCCGGCACGCACCTCACCATTCGCCTGCGATGCTCCGACCCTTCGGCGGTGCAGCGCTCGATGGCGACGGTCGAAGCGGCCGGAGGAGCGACCGCCTGCGGCGAGGGTGCGTGGCGCGCACCGAACGGCACACAGGTCGAGGTGGTCGATGCCGATCCCGGCCTCGTCGTGCCCCCCGTGAGTCAGTCGCTGTCGATCAGCCACATGCGCGACGCTGCGTCGTGGGGGGTCGGACGCGCCGGGATGGAGTACCGCGACATCATCCCTGGGCGACAGGGCGGCCGGTTCATCGGTTCGCACATCCGCATCACCACCGATGGTCCGGTGCCCGACTACGTGCACTACCACAAGGTGCGGTTCCAGATGATCTACTGCCACCGGGGCTGGGTGCGACTGGTGTACGAGGATCAGGGCGACCCGTTCGTGCTCGAGGCCGGCGACTGCGTGTTGCAGCCACCGGAGATCAGGCACCGTGTGCTCGACAGCGGCGGCGGGCTCGAGGTGATCGAACTCGGCTGTCCCGCTGAACACGAGACGCTGGCCGATCATTCGATGCCGTTGCCGACGGGCGGCGTCGACCCGCTGCGGGTGTTCGGTGGACAACGATTCGTGCGCCACGACGCGTCCGAGGCGGCTTGGCATCCGTGGCGCTTCGACGGCTTCCAGTACCGCGACATCGGGATCGGCGCGGCCACCGAAGGCCTGGCCGGTGTGCGCGTCGTACGTCCCGTCGATGCGGATCGAACCCCGCGATCGACCCACGATGCCGAGTTCGTGTTCGGCTTCGTCCTGCGCGGTTCGTGCACGCTCGCGTGTGACGGCGTTGCCCCGACCGACCTGCTCGACGGCGACACGTTCGTCGTTCCTGCGGGCATGGTGCATGCGCTCACCTCGTGCAGTCCCGACTTCGAACTCCTCGACGTCACCCTTCCCGATCTCGTCCCCGTCGCTCGTTCCTAGAGGTCGAGATGCCGGGTTCGTCCGGCGTCGGTCAGCCGCTGTTGCGCAAACCGGCGGCGATGCCGTTGATGGTCAACTGGATGCCACGTGCGATCGCTTCGTGCTGCTCGCCGGAGCGATGCCGCTGGAGGAGGTCGACCTGCAGTTCGTGCAGCGGATCGAGGTACGGGAAGCGGTTGCGGATGCTGCGGGCGAGTGTGGGGTTGTCGCCGAGAAGCGGTGCCTCGGTGATGTGGGTCACCCAGTGCACGGCGCGTTCGTGTTCTTCGGAGATCGCGGACAGCACGCGGTCTCCCGAGGTCGCATCCTCGACGAGCGCCCCATATCGACGAGCGATACCGAGGTCGCTCTTGGCCAGCACCATCCCCATGTTCGACAGCATCGTGCGGAAGACGGGCCACGTGCGGTACATGCGCCGGAGCGTCGCCAGCCGATCGACGTCGTCGCCGACCCACGACGAAAAGGCGCATCCGGCACCGAACCACCCCGGCAGCATGAGCCGACACTGGCTCCAGCTGAACACCCAGGGGATCGCCCGGAGGTCTTCGATGCGGTTGCTCGCCGTGCGCGAGGCGGGTCGGCTGCCGATGTTGAGCATGCTGATCTCGGAGATGGGTGTGAGCGATCGGAACACCCCGACGAAGTCCGGGTCGCCGTACACGAGCGCCCGGTATGCGTCCAGCGAGTCGTCGGCCAGGCGGTCCATGACCGCCACGAACTCGGGAACCGGAGCTGAACTGCCTGCCCCGACGGTGGCCTCCGCGGCGGCGGCGACGAGCGCTTCCAGACTCCGCCGGGCCAGGTCGCGGTTGGCGTACCGGGCGGCGATCACCTCGCCCTGCTCGGTGAGACGCAGGCTCGCGTCGACCGAGCCAGGCGGTTGGGCAACGATCGCGTCGTAGCTCGGCCCGCCACCACGGCCCACGGTGCCGCCGCGTCCGTGGAAGAACCGGAGACGTACCCCGGCCTCGCGGCACACGTCCACGAGCTGCACCTGCGCCTGATAGAGCGCCCAGTTCGCGGCGACGTAGCCGCCGTCCTTGTTGCTGTCGGAGTAGCCGAGCATCACCTCTTGCAGCCCACCGCGACAGCGGTCGAGCCAGGAGCGGTACTCGGGGAGCCGCAACAGATCGCTGATGATCGCGGCGGAGCCGCGCAGGTCGTCGATGGTCTCGAACAGCGGCACGATGTCGAGGGCGAGGCGCGGGTCGGCGCCGGGCCTCAGCAAGCCGGCCTCGCGCAGCATCGTCGCAACCTCGAGCAGATCGCTCACCGAGTTGCACTTCGAGATGACGGCATGGCCGATGATCCGCTCGCCGAATCGATCGACCGCCTGCGCTGCGGTCTCGATGATCGCGAGTTCCTCGGCCGTCTCCTGCGACCGCTGCATCGAACGGTGCAGCAGCGGACGAGCCGTCGCGAGTTCCTGCCGCAGGACCGTGACCCGTCCGTCCTCGTCGAGGCCCAGGTAGTCGTCCACGACGCCGCCGCTGCGCAGCAGTTCGTCGACGACTCGTTCGTGGACGTCGCTGTTCTGGCGCAGATCGAGCGTGCACAGGTGGAAGCCGAACAGCTCCACGGCGGTGCGCACCGGCGCGACGTGAGCATCGGCGAGAGTCCCCGCTCCGTGGAGGTGCAGGGATGCCTCGACGACGGCGAGATCGCTCGCGAGTTCGTCTGCTGAGCCGTACGGCGCGAGGTCGGCGTGGGGCGGCAGTCCCGGGACGGTGCCGATCGTCGCGGTCGCTGTGGCCGCGAGCCGCGCATACATCCCGCGCAGCGCCCGCCGGTACGGCTCGTCGGCGCGGAACGGTGAGTCGTCGCGGGACGCGTCGGCGAGCGCCAGCAATGCCGGCGATGGAGTCACCAACCGCGACGACATCGACAGCTCGACCGAGAGCCGATGGAGGTTGGTGAGGTGGCGGGTGAGCGCGGTTCGAGCCTGCGAATCGACGGCGAGTCGCAGCACCTCGGCGGTCACGAACGGATTCCCGTCGCGGTCGCCGCCGATCCACGAGCCCATGCGGATGACCGGCTGCACGCGGATCGTCGAACCCGCAGCGCCGTCCTCCAACGACTCGACCGAACGCTGGACGTCTGCTTGCAGCGAGGACAGCACGTCGAACAGCGTCAGCTCGTAGTACCGGAGTGCCTCGGCGATCTCGTCGCCGACCCGGAGCTTCGACAACCGGAGGAGCGCTGTCTGCCAGAGCGTCAGCACCTGCAGCCGAAGGTCACGCTCCCACTCGGCGGCCTCCTCGTCGTCCATCTGCATGCGGCTGCGCACGGTGAGCAGATCTGCGATGCGGCGCTGCACGTCGAGGATCGTCTTCCGACGTACTTCGGTGGGGTGCGCCGTCAACACCGGACTGATCTCTACCCGGCGAAGCACGCGCGCGACGTCCGACGGATCGTGGAACTGGTCGCCCAGGATGCTCACGGCGTGGTCGAGCGAGCCAGGTCGAGCGGGTGCGTCGATGTCGCGGTAGTGGCGGCGGCGACGCACCTGGTGCACGTCCTCGGCGATGTTCGCCAGCAGCGAGAACCAACTGAAGGCGCGGATGATGTGGACGGCCGCATCCGGGTGCATCCCCTTGAGCGCTGCGCCAAGGTCGCCGGCGTCGAGGTGGCCGTGGTCTCGGCGGGCGGCGACCGCGTGGCGGCGCACGCGCTCCATGAGCTCGTAGATCTCGTCGCCCGCCTGGTCGCGGATCACGTCGCCGAGCAACCGCCCGAGCAGGCGGATGTCCTCTCCGAGCGCAGCGTGCTCGGATCGCTCGACGCCGAATGTGCTGTCAGGCTGGGCCACGTCGCGCTCGGATCGGTTGCGAGGAGGTTCGGACCCAGCCATCTCCCCATTGTGGACGAACACGAGCCACGGTGCCCCGTTCACCGACGTTCTCCCCGAGTCCCACACGCCAGCCCGAGTCCCACACGCCAGCCCGAGTCCCACACGCCAGCCCGAGTCCCACACGCCAGCCCGAGTCCCACACGCCA
>JAYSLK010000532.1:0-4992 GCA_043725585.1 Actinomycetota bacterium | reverse complement strand
GAGGTGGATGGCGGTGGCTCGACCGATGCCGCTGTTCGCCCCGGTGACGACGGAGATGGTGCTCATGGGCGGTCATCGTAGAGCGCTTCATGCGGCCGGATGTCCGACGTCGTCTGGTGGAACGGCGATCTCTGAGCCGGGCTCGAACTCCTCGAACCACACCGCATCCGGATCGCACGCGATGGCCAGGCTCTGCACTCGTTCGGGATGGGCGAGGATCACATCCATCAACTGCAGACCTTGGAGCATGTGGCATCTCCGGAGGGCGAAGTAGCCCTGCCGATGCCGCTCGGGTGGCGGGCCGTCGGTGGGCGACTCCGCAACGACCACCGACATCGTCTGGCAGAAGGGCACCTCGAGCGCCGGGAGGTCGAGCCGGCCGACGAACAGGCCCACAGCGGGCGGTGGATCGACGAGCATCGCCGTCACCTGCCGGCGAGCATCGAGCAGCACCAGCACCTCGTTGCTGACCGACCAATCGGTGAGTTCCATCGCCAATGAAGCTGCCTCGCCGAACGACGGGATCACCAACGGATCGTCGGGCTGAGGCAGCCACAACCAGAACGCGTCGATGCCGTACTCCAGCTCTAGTGCGCGGCGACGTGAACGCGGCCGGCCGCGATGACGTGCGGACATGGGTCCTCCCGAACAGAGTTCGCCCCGCATGCTTTCGCTCGGGGAGCAATGGTTCGGGGGAACGCGTGAACGAGGCTGGCGGTCGTCGATCGACCAGCGGTGGTGAACCTATCGGCCGTCAGCGCCGACGGTGCCGTGACTCAGGTGATCTCGGCGACCTTGATGCCGATGTCTTCCGGTGTCGCCATCGGCCCGAACCTCTCGATGACGTTGCCATCGCGACCGATGAGGAACTTCTCGAAGTTCCACGAGATGTCGGCGCCACCGGTCTGCTCACGCAGCCAGGCGTACAGTTCGCATGCGCCGTCTCCGTTCACCTCGATCTTGGAGAACATGGGGAACGTGGCGTCGTACTTCGACGTTGCGAACTCGAGGATCTCGGCGTCAGTGCCGGGCTCCTGGGCCCCGAACTGGTTGCACGGGAACGCAAGGACGGAGAAGCCCTTGTCCTTGGTGTCTTCGTGGAGCGTACGCAGACCTGCGTACTGAGGGGTGAGGCCTCAAGCGCTCGCAACGTTGACGATGAGCAGAACCTTGTCGCGGAAACCGCCGAGCTCGACCGGATCTCCGGTGATCGACGACATCGTGAGGTCGTACATGTGTGACATGGGGCGGCACGCTACCCGCTCGCTCCGGCACCGCGTCGATCTCCGATGTGGTCGACCGCCCTGCTTCCGAGCACCAGCGCCGGGTAGGCGCAGGTGATGAAGATGGCAGCGAGCGCGTATGCCCACGGCTCGGTGAGGGGCAGTTCGAAGAGGTCCCGGCTCCACGGCATCACGAACGCCGCAGCGAATGCGACGGCCATCGTCGCGATCAACGCCAGCCTCAGCCGGTTGAGTGGCAGCGCCACCCGATACAGGTTCATCAGGGCGACCGAACCTGCGACGAGCACGGCGACCGTGCGGGCGTCGTCCGAGGTGATCGCCTCGTCGAGTTGGGCGATCGCGAAGATGCCCATCGTGGCGGCTGCGATCACCACGCCGGCGGGCACCGCTCGACCGAGCACTCGCCGAAGGAGGCCGTCGCGCACCCGGTCGGCGTTGGGTTCGAGCGCGAGGAAGAAGGCGGGCACCCCGATGGTGAACCAGCTGAGGATCGACAGGTGGATGGGGCGCAGGGGGTATGCGAGAGCGAACACGCCGGTGATCAGCGACAGGATGACCGAGTAGGCGGTCTTGGCCAGGAAGAGGCTGGCGACCCGCTCGATGTTGTTGATCACCCGTCGCCCCTCGGCGACCACAGCTGGCAGCGCCGAGAAGTTCGAGTCGAGCAACACCAGTTGGGCCACGCCGCGGGTGGCCTCACTCCCGGATGCCATCGCGATGCCGCAGTCGGCGTCCTTCAACGCGAGCACATCGTTCACGCCGTCACCGGTCATGGCGACCACGTGGCCGCCGGCCTGGAGCGATGCCACGATCGCTCGCTTCTGGTGCGGCGTCACCCGACCGAACACCGACGCGCGTTCGATCGTCGCGGCGAACGAGGCGTCGCCGACCTCGGGGAGTTCCGTGGCGTTCACGTTGTCGCGCCAGTGCTCCATGCCGGCGCGCCTGGCGACCGCTGCCACGGTCACGTTGTTGTCGCCGGAGATCACCTTCAGGGTCACGCCCTGATCGGAGAAGTAACGCAACGTCGCGGCCGCGTCGTCTCGGATGACGTCCTCCAGCACCACCAGCGCAGCGGGCCGTACCTCGCTGAGTGTCTCGGGCGGATCGACGCGACACGCAGCGAGCACCAGCACCCTCTGCCCGTTGGCGGCGTGGCGTTCGACCGCCGCCCGGACACCGTCGTCGAAGGCCCCGGCGAGCACGTTCTCGGGCGCACCGAGCACCCACGTGCCGTGCTCCGCGAAGGCCATCGAGCTCCACTTCCGCGCGGAGGAGAACGGCATGCGAGATGCCAGGATCCAGTCGGTGTTGCCCGGGTAGCGCGCCGACAGGGCGCGAATCGTGGCGTTCGGATCGGGATCGAGCCGCGCCATGGACATGAGGACCGCGTCGACATCTGCGCGTTCGATCTCGCCGCGGTCGGTCTCGCCGCGGTCGGTCGTGGGCGGCGCGGCGGTGGAGGACACATCGACCGACTCGAGCATCTCGATGCCGGACACCGACATCGAACCTTCGGTGATCGTGCCCGTCTTGTCGACGCAGAGCACGTCGACGCGAGCCAACACCTCGATCGCCGGGAGCTCCTGCACGAGGCATCGCTTCGAGGCCAAGCGAACCACGCCGACGGCGAATGCGACGCTCGTCAGCAGGACGAGGCCCTCGGGAACCATGCCCACCAGACCGGCGACCGTGCTGATGACCGCTTGGCGCCATCCTTCATCGCGGCGAAGGAACTGGCTGCTCGCGAGCAGCAGGCCAACCGGGACGATCATCACCCCGACCCAGGTGACGATGCGGTTGACGTCGTTGCGCAGCGGGGAGTTGACGAGTGTGAAGCGGCGGGCCTCCTCGGCAAGTCGAACCGCGTAGTTCTGCGCTCCGACGCTCGTCACCCTGATCCGACCGGTGCCAGCCACCACGGCGCTGCCGCTCAACACCGTGCTGCCCAGCACCTTCACGACCGGGTCGGACTCGCCGGTGAGCAACGACTCGTCGATTTCGAGGTTGTCGCCGGTGAGCACGACGCCGTCGGCCACGACCTGGGTACCGCCACGTAGCTCGACCACGTCGTCGAGTACCAGTTCGTCCACCTGCACCTCTCGAACGACGCCCTCTCGAACGACTCGAGCGTGTGGCGCGTTCACGACCCGCAGAGCGTCAAGCACTCGTTTGGCGCGCAGCTCCTGAACCACACCGATGATGCTGTTGGCCACGATCACACCGCCGAACAGAGCGTCTTTCGGTGAGCCTGCTGCGATCACCAGCCCTGCCAGCACCCCGATGATCAGGTTCACGGGCGTGAGCACGTTGCCTCGCACGATCTGGCTGACCGATCGAGTAGGGGTCGCAGGAACGCTGTTCACCTCGCCGCGGCTGATCCGATCCGCGACGTCGGCGAGGGTCAGGCCCGTGTCGGCCCCGGGCAGACGCGGTGACGACTGTCCGCGATCGTCGGGGGAGGTCGCCATGCGCAGCGACCGTACCCGCATCGGCTCGTCGGCGGAGTCGCTGGTGCGACGAGCCCGCAGCGGCGTTCGACCCGGGGTGCGGCAAGCCATCCGGCTAAGCATTCGACATGTCGCAGCTGGACTTTGACCCCGATGCCCTCCGCGAGAAGTACCGAACAGAACGCGATCTGCGATTGCGTGTCGCGGGCAATGAGCAGTACCTCGAGGTCGTCGGGCAGTTCGCCCGATACCTGGACGACCCGTACGTCACCAAGGTGGAACGTGGCCCGTTGCGCGACACGGTCGACGTCGCGGTGATCGGTGGAGGCTTCAGTGGGTTGCTCGCCGCCGCTCGTCTGCGAGAACGCGGCATCGACGACATCCGCGTGATCGAAAAGGGAGGCGACTTCGGCGGTACCTGGTACTGGAACCGCTACCCAGGAGCAGCCTGCGACGTGGAGTCCTACATCTATCTGCCGCTGCTCGAAGAGATCGGCTACGTGCCGAAGGAGAAGTACTCGAAGGCCCCCGAGATCCTCGAACACAGCCGGGCGATCGGACGCCACTTCGACTTGTATCGCAACGCTTGCTTCCAGACCGAGGTCACTGAGCTGCGCTGGGACGAGTCCGACGCCCGATGGGTGATCTCGACCAACCGTGGCGACGCGATGCGTGCGCGGTTCGTAGTGATGGCCAACGGCCCGTTGCACCGGCCGAAGTTGCCGGGCATCCCCGGCATCGCGTCGTTCACGGGTCACACGTTCCACACGAGCCGGTGGGACTACGCCTACACCGGTGGCGATTCGTCGGGCGGCCTCACCAACCTCGTCGACAAGCGCATCGGCATCATCGGCACGGGAGCGACCGCAGTTCAGTGCGTCCCTCATCTGGGTGAGACGGCCCGGGAGCTGTTCGTCTTCCAGCGCACACCGTCGTCGATCGACGTGCGCGACAACCGGCCGACCGATGTGGAGTGGGCCGCGTCGCTCGAGCCGGGTTGGCAACGTCGACGGATGGAGAACTTCAACAACCTCGTCTCGGGTGTGTTCGAGCCCGAGGACATGGTGAACGACGGCTGGACCGACATCATCGGCAAGTTGCTGATCATGATGCGGCGCGGTGCGATCGAGGCGGGCACGGATCCCGGCGAGGCGGTCGAATTGGCCGACTTCGAGAAGATGGAGTCGATTCGTTCGCGGGTCGAGACCATGGTGCACGACCCGAACACCGCCGAGGCGTTGAAGCCCTACTACCGGCAGTTCTGCAAGCGCCCGTGCTTCCACGACGAGTACCTCGAC
>JAYSLK010000531.1:0-1515 GCA_043725585.1 Actinomycetota bacterium | reverse complement strand
GAGAAGAACGAGCTGCAGGAGTGTGAAGTGGTGGCCATGGTCGGCGAGGCGGTCGCCCGCTGGCAGCTGGAACGCGACCCTGCCGTGCTCGATTTGATCTTCGACGCCGCGGCGCATGGCAAGGAGCTGAACATCGGCAACTACCTCAAGTCGTCGGCGCGGGTGAGCATCGACATCCTCTGGGAGAGCGGCCGCTACGACGAGGCGCGCGAGGCCATGAACCGCCAGTTCGAAGGTGTCAGCCAGGCTCTGCGCCGTGAACGTGAGGCACGCTGGGAGCACGTGCGCCTGGGCGTGTCGCTGCGGAGCACCGAGGTGATCAGCGAGACCGACCCCCTGACCAGCCTGCCGAACCGGCGCTTCCTGCACAGCTGGTTGCCGGAGGTGCTCGAGCAACACGGCCCGGTGTCGGTGGCGCTGCTGGACCTCGATGGGTTCAAGGCCGTGAACGACGACCTGAGCTACGAACACGGAGACGCTCTGCTGCAGGAGCTCGCCGGCATCCTCCAACGCATCTGCCGCCGCGGCGACGCGGTGATCAGGATGGGTGGCGACGAGTTCATCATCGTGCTCCGCGAGACATCCCCCGGCGATGCTCGTGCCATGTTCGAACGGGTCCGAGTGCTGATCGCCAACCGTCCGTGGCAGGGACTCCCGCCCGGCACGCAGGTGACGGCCTCGATCGGTGTGAGCGTCGGCAGCGGCGCCGACGACATGCAGCGCGTGCTCTCCTCGGCCGGCGAGGCGCTGCACGTCGCCAAGCGTGAGGGCCGCGACCGCATCGTCTTCCGGTGACCCTGTCCTGGGCCGACCACGTCGCCGCCTGCCGCGGCGCGCGTCGACCCCACCGCTACCCTGATGCGCCGTGACTGTTCAGGCGTGGTTCGCGCACAACGAAGCCGACATCGAGCCGGGCTCGTCGGTGAAGCTGGCACTCACCATCACCAACCTCGGCAACCAGACGGAGAGCTTCTCGCTCACGCCGACGGGCCTTGCGGCAGCCTGGAGCACCATCAGGCCCGCGTACGTCACCCTGTTCGGTGGCTCCCAGGAGACCGTTCAGGTCGAGGTGTCGGCACCACGGCTCGCCAGCACCACCGCAGGTCCCACTGCGCTCGGCATTCGGATCGTTCCCCAGACCGACCCCGACGACGTCGAGGGTGCTGAGCTCACGCTGCATGTCGCGGCGACCTACGACCGCATCGTCACCATGTTGCAGCCAGCGCTGCGCAGCCGCCGCCGCACGACGTTCGAGGTGATGGTGGAGAACAGGGGCAACTCGCAAGCGAGCTGCCGGATGCACCTCATAGATCCCACCCAGCGGCTCGATGGCGATTTCGACCCACCAGCCTTGGGCATCGAGCCGGGGGGCAGCCAGCTGGTGCGCCTGAAGCTGAAGGCAACGAGCCGCCAGTGGGAGCGCCGATCGCGCACGATCCCGTTCCGCGTCGACGCCGACCAACAGGGAGCCCCCACCGCGTCGACGACCGGGACGTTCGTGCAGGGTCCCGTGCT
>JAYSLK010000530.1:0-3521 GCA_043725585.1 Actinomycetota bacterium | reverse complement strand
TGGCATGCTCTTCCTGCGCTGATGTGAACGGTCAGGGAGTGTCATTGGGGTTGGGCGCCCCAATGACATTCCGGCGGTCAGCAATGTCCAGGTTTCGGTCAGTCAATGTCCGGCCGTAATCGGGTCGGCGAGCAAGTTCCAAGCAACTCGACGAAGGGGAGGCCCAAGGGTGGCCCTCGCTGTTCCTGCAGTAGTCGAGCGTGAGAGTGCCGATCGTCGTGCTGATGGTCGGGCGTCAAGTCGTCTCGACAGCAGGAACCACCAGTCCAGTCTCGTAGGCGGCGACAACTGCTTGGACTCGGTCACGCAGCCCGAGCTTGGAGAGCACGTGGCCGACGTGGCTCTTGACAGTTGGTTGAGCGAGGAAGAGCTGAGCGGCGATCTCGGCGTTCGTCATACCCTCGGCAACGAGTTTCAGTACCTCGATCTCGCGGGTCGACAAGGACAACAGAGCAGTCGGCACCCCGCCAGGGTCGAGCGGACGCCGAACGTAGCTCTCGATCAAGCGACGGGTGAGTGCTGGGGCAACCAGCGAGTCTCCTTCGGCCACGAGGCGAATTGCGTCGATCAGCCGGTGACGAGGCATGTCCTTGAGGAGGAACGCGCTCGCCCCGGCTCGTAGCCCGTCGTGCACGTATCGGTCTGCGTCGAACGTGGTGAGCAGCACGATACGCGTCGACGTGTTCGATCTGACCAGCTCCCGAGTCGCCTCGATCCCATCGAGCCGGGGCATCCGGATGTCTATCAGGACGACATCCGGGTTCGAGCGGCGCACCATCGCGACCGCTTCGATCCCGTCTGACGCCTCGCCGACGATGTGCATGTCGTCCTGGGCGTCGATGATCGCCGAGAGTCCGGCGCGCACGAGGTCCTGATCATCGGCGACTGCGACAGAGATCACGACGAGACCCCCACGTCAGGAAGGCGAGCACGAACAATGAACCCGCCGTCGCTGCTCGGGCCAGCGGTGAGCTCTCCCCCGTACAGGGCGACGCGTTCACGCATCCCGCGGAGCCCGTGTCCAACTCCTTCGGCGGCGACTGGCACCGCTCCTCCCGACCCGCCGTCGATGATCTCGACCTCGATCGCGTGCGGATGGTATCGCACGGCAGCTGAAGCGATGTCGCAGCCTGAGTGGCGCAGCACGTTGGTCAGCGCCTCCTGCACGACCCGGAACGCACAGTGATCGACACCCGGCGCCACGCGTCGGACTTCGCCGGCGACCGTCACCGAGACCTTCAACCCCGCCTCACCGAGTGATTCCACGAGTTCAGGCAAGCGAGCGAGGTGGGGCTGCGGTTGGATGTCGGACTCGGTCGAGCCGGGGGTCCTCAGGAACGCAAGTATCCGGCGTAGCTCCGTCAGAGCCTCGCGTCCCGTGGACTGCACAGACGCCATGGCCGAGCGACTGCGCTCCCTGTCCTTCTCGAACAACTCTTCGGCCATCTCGGCCTGGACGACCATGACGCTCACGGTGTGAGCGAGGATGTCGTGCACTTCGCGGGCGATCGCCGTTCGCTCCTCCGCAATCATCAGCAGCGATGTCGTGGCTCTCTCGTCACGCAACGCTTCGTTGACGCGGGCAAGCTCCTCAGCGACTCGACGCGAACGATGCACCACCCGACCGGCCACAGCAGCAACCAGCGCAAGCCCGGAGATGAAAGCCCAATCGCCTGCATCGCCACCGGCGACGACACCAGCAACCACGCGGGCAGCGAGGACCGTCCACCACCATTGCGAACCGCTCCACGCAGCTGCGCTGTACAGCGCGATGAGGCTGACGAGGAACACCGAGACCGCGCCGTAGTCGGTGACCGACGCCACGACCAACATCTCGATCGACGGAACGAGGAGTCCGATGGAGATCGGCCAGCGACGTCGGAACGCGAGGAGTCCGGCGCCAAGGGCTACAGATGCCGCCAGCACCCCGCGCTGCCACGCCTCCAGGCCGGCGTCAGCGTCGGCCAGCCACACCTCCGCTTGACCGATGACGACGAGCGCACTCGCCAGGAAGGCGTCCGTCCTCACCCAGCGAAATCGGTGAGCCCTCCACCAAGTTTCCATCGGGTGCTGTTGGATCACACCCGAACGATAAACGAGCGCACCATGGGTGGAAACCGCCCGCCGGGTGGAATCCGCGACCCGTCGTCATCCGCTGGGATGACCCACGCATTCCGTCTCTGGGGCGATGCGCCGCGCCGGCGGATTGGGTTTGCTACAGCGAACCCAAGACTCGAGGAACCATGAAACGACACTCCGTGACAGCCATCGCACTCATCACCCTTTCCGGCCTCGCCGGCTGCGGCAACAGCGACAGCGCAGCCTCCGACGCAACGGCCGAAACTTCTGCAGCCATCACCACGAATCCACCCGCAACCACCCCGGCCGAGGCCCCAGCCACCACGAGCCCGGAGGGCACCTCTCCGGAGGGCACTGCTCCGCAAGGCACCAGTTCGGACGACACCGTCGCGGACAGCGCAGCTGCTGAGACCATCGGCATTGCGGAATTCTGCGCAGCAAAGGTCGCCTTCGATGCGGTCAACAGCGACACGCCCGACGAGGAGTCGTTCGACGTGTACGTTGCCGAGGCAACAGCTCGGGCGGACGACATCGTCTCGACGGCACCAGCGGAACTGCAGCGGGCGGCGACCACGGTGCTCACCACGCTCCGGCAGCTCGACGACTTGGAGGAAGGGACCGTTGCCCACGCCGACGTGCCGTACGCCGAAGCGCGGGAAGAACTTGCCAGAGGCGTGCACGAGCTCTGCCGATTCGGCCAGATCTCGATCGGCATCGCCGCCAACACATTCTCGTCCGTGACGGTGGCGGCCATCGACGGTGTGACGAGCGTGTTGGTCGACAACACCGACCCCTTCGTCCACGTGACCATCATCGCCAAACTCGTCGATGGAATCAGTGCTGATCAGCTACTCGCCGACCCTGAACTGTTCGAGACCAGTGCAACCGTCGTGGGAGTGATTGTCGCGGGCCCACAAGTAGCGGACGGCGCCGCTCTCGCGCTCCCCGCCGGCAACTACGTCTACTTCGATCCGGAGCATGTCCAGACCGGTATGGCTGGCGCCTTCACCGTGCCGTCCTGATCTGGGCCGGACGGGGTCGGCCCCAACATTCACGGCCGCACGCGCTCGCGTTCGGCGACGTGGGGCCGTGTCAGCTTCCCGGGGTCGCGACCGGACGCTTCGACGGCGATCAGGGTGGAGTCGGCAGGCTCCCACGACCGCAGCAGTTCGTCGAGCTTGCGCTGCGTAGCAGCCGTCTGACCTTGTTCGCGTGTTGGATGACGTGCACCATCACGAAGGTCACCGAACCGGTGACGGTAGTCCGTGCCGGCTCCAGTCACCGTTGGATGGACATTGGATGACCGTTTACAGCTGACACCAGATCGGGCGGATCACTCCGTCTCGTTCCGTCGGGCCGTCGGTGTCCTGTCGGAACCCAATCGATGTCCGGCACCTGGGCGAGGGCGGCCGCCTTGGTGCCGGACATTGGCATGCTCTTCC
>JAYSLK010000529.1:0-1509 GCA_043725585.1 Actinomycetota bacterium | reverse complement strand
GCCCACGAGCATGGCCGTGGTGGTGATGTCGAATCCGCCGAGTTTGAACCACCCGTCACGAGGGCGCGGCTCAGGGAAGTTCAGCTGAAATCGACCGGTCACGCCTCGAACCCTACCGGGCCTAGCCTGAGCGTTGATGGTCACTCGTCCCCCCACCGGCACCATCCCGGAGACACCTGGTTCATATCAGTTCAAGGACGTGCACGGCCGCGTGATCTACGTGGGCAAGGCATCGAGCCTTCGCCAACGGCTGTCGAACTACTTCCAGGACCCGCGGAACATGCACCCGCGCACGGCGCAGATGGTCGCCACCGCCGCAACCGTCGAGTGGATCGAGGTGCGCAACGAGGTCGAGGCGCTCATGCTCGAGTACAGCCTCATCAAGCAGCATCGGCCTCGGTTCAACATACGGCTGCGCGACGACAAGAGCTACCCGTTCCTCGCCGTCACACTCGACGAGCAGTTCCCTCGGGCGCTGGTGATGCGCGGCCGCAAGCGCAAAGGCACCCGCTACTTCGGTCCGTACGCGCATGCGTACGCAATTCGCGACACGCTCGATCTCCTGGTGCGCAGCTTCCCCATCCGCACGTGCAGCCCCGGCAAGTTCAACGAGCATCAGCGACTCGGTCGCCCGTGTCTGCTGTTCCACATCGAGAAGTGCAGTGGCCCGTGCGTCGGTGAGATCGAGGAGATGCCTTACCGCCAGCTCGTGACCGAGCTGTGCGAGTTCCTCGATGGAGACACCGACGACATCCTGCAGCGCCTCGAAGCCGAGATGAAGAAGGCTGCGTCCGAGCTCGAGTACGAGCGTGCGGCGCGGCTGCGTGATCGGCTGGTGTCGGTGCAACGCGCCGTCGAGAAGCAGCAGATGGTCGCCGACCGCAACGAGGACATCGATGTGATCGGGCTGGCCGACGACGAGCTCGAAGCTGCGGTGCAAGTGTTCTTCGTCCGCAAGGGCCGGGTGGTCGGGCGCAAGGGCTTCATCCTCGACAAGGTGGAAGACCTCTCGCCCGGAGCGCTGATCGACCGGATCATGGAGGAGATGTACGGCGACGATCCGCCCGCTGGGGTGCCCAAGCAGGTGCTCGTGCCGGTCGACAGCGACGACCTCGCCACCTACGAGGAGTGGTTGACCCATCTGCGCGGTTCGAAGGTGCAGATCCGGGTGCCGTTGCGCGGCGACAAGCGCGAGTTGCACGAGACCGTCACGCGCAACGCCCGTGAGGAGTTCGTACGCCACCGGCTTCGGCGTGCGGGCGACCACAACGCCCGCAGCCGGGCGCTCACCGAGCTGCAGGACATGCTCTCGTTGCCTGAGGCGCCGTTGCGGATCGAGTGCTACGACATGGCGCACCTGCAGGGCACCGACTACGTGGGGTCGATGGTCGTGCTCGAAGACGGCCTCCCGAACAAGCGCGAGTATCGGCGCTTCAAGGTGAAAGACGTGCCGGGCAACGACGACTACGCGGCGATGGAGGAGGTCCTGACCCGCCGCCTCAAGGCGTA
>JAYSLK010000528.1:0-2207 GCA_043725585.1 Actinomycetota bacterium | reverse complement strand
CTTGCCGCGCCAGATCGCCTGATACACGGGTGATAATCCTGGGCTCCGCGGTGGTGTCGGCATGGTTGTACGTTCGTGTGACTCTGGCCGACGCGCCGTGTGAGCGAGGTTGAGATGATGTACTTCGAGGACATTCAGCCAGGCGAGGTTGTGGTCGGTCCGACGTTCACGGTCGATCGCGACGAGATGGTGGAGTTCGCAAAACGTTGGGACCCGCAGCCGTTCCACATCGACGACGAGGCCGGAAACGCCGCGTTCGGGGGCATCACGGCTCCCGGCGTGTTCGTGCTCGCTGTCAAGATCCGGCTTCTGCACCGGTTGCCGGAGCCGTTGGCAGTGATCGCAGGACTGGGGTGTGACGAATTGCGCTTTCATGCGCCGGTGAGGCCAGGTGACGAACTACAACTCCGCCAAGAATGGCTGGCCAAGCGTGAGTCGGAGTCGAAGTCAGACCGTGGAATCGCCAACTCGCGGGTCTCACTCGTCAATCAGGACGGTGTGACCGTGATGAGTCACCTCGACAGCGTTCTGCTTCGGCGCAGAGAGTTGAGAGCGGACAACTGAACTCGGCCGATCAGATCTGGCAGTTAGAGGGTCGGCGCGGTGGGGTGTCTACGTTTACTGGCGACGGCGGCAATCGTCTCCATCGGGCTTGCTGGCTGCAGCAGCGATGCCGCCGAACAAGTCGGCACCTCGATCGAGGTGCCGACGAGCGACCCGGGGGCAGTCGCGCCGTCGTCGAGCTTCGCGGCCGACGAAACCACCGACGAGACAAGCGGAGAGGCAGCCACCTGGACGATTGATCCGGGCGAAGCGGTGACTGCTGCAACGACATCGTTCTCGGTATTGGTGACCAGGCTGGGGTGCGCCAACGGCGTGACCGGAGGTGTGCTCGACCCGGTCATCGTCACCGAGGCGGATCAGGTCGTGATTACTTTCTCAGTCGATCCGCTCGACCCGACGCTCGACTACACGTGTCCACCCAACGACGCCAATGCGGTACTCGTGCATCTTGACGAACCCCTCGGAAACCGCAGCCTTGTTGACGGTGCTTGTCTCGGAGAGTCGCCTGCAAGGGAGACATCCTTGTGCGAGACGGGAGCAGTTCGGTTCCAAGCACCGTCCTGACACCGCAACCGACGGAGTCGATTCAGAATGATTCGGGCCCGGTAGTCCGAGCCTATAGTGCGCGAACTGCACCGCGATCACCATACCGATCGGCAGTTCGGTGCCATGCCGATTTCCCGCGGGAAATCTCACGAAGCTCAGATCGGCAGTTCGGAGCACCTGTGATTGGTGGTGCTCAGCTCGACTATCATCCCTTAGCGAAACCAGCCGGGTGGACGGGGGCCGATCCGGGTGGTGTCGAGTGATTGTGGCGATTCCGAGCGAGGTCCCCTTCGAGGAGTGTTTCATGTCCACGTTTCCTGCGATCACACATGTCGCGCTGACGGTCCGCGATCTGTCGGTGAGTGTCCCCTGGTATGAGGCGTTGTTGGACGCTGCACCAGTACTCGACGAAGATACGGATCCAGGCTTCCATCACACTGTGTACCTCGTTGGAAATACGCTCCTCGGGCTGCACCAGCACGAGATGTCGGCGCCTGATGAACGGTTCTCCGAGTACAGGATTGGTCTGGATCACGTTGCGTTCGGCTGCACAAACCGCGCTGAGCTGGAGAACTGGGCAAGCCGACTCGACGAGCTTGGCATCGTGCACGGCGGAATCAAAGACGCCTCGTACGGCTCAGGGGTGAGCTTCCGCGATCCGGATGGGATCCCGCTTGAGTTCTTCGCGCCGCCGGGCTGACCCGCCGGACCCGGTTCTGAACGGCAACGATAGCCAGCGTCGATTGCCCGGTATGCGCGCTCTCTGGCAAGCGATCTGGACGGGTTCTTGAGGTCTCTAGGCTTCGAGCCGTGGCTGTGGAACCGAGCGATGACATCAGGTTGATGGTGCTCGATTCCTTCGCTGCTGGCGTATCGGTCGAGGACATCGCGACGGCGTTGCGGCGAAGTCATCGTGAGGGTTCGACGTATCCCGCATCGATGCTGATGGATCTCGCAGCGGACGCGTACTTGGCGTGCGGATCGACGCGGGAGGATCGGTTGCAGCTCGATGGCCTCGCGGACAGGATGCTTCCGGAGGACCCGGCGCGCGGGAACGTCGGTCATTCGAAGCGTCGGCACTGTGTCCAGGGTGCGAT
>JAYSLK010000527.1:0-11794 GCA_043725585.1 Actinomycetota bacterium | reverse complement strand
GCCCGACGCTCACGTGGCGACCTCGCTGCAGAAGGTGTTCACCAGCCGGCGATTCCGCGTGTACACCAACCCGGACGTCACCGGTTGTGAGATGGGTGGCGCATTGAAGAACGTCGTTGCGATCGCCGCCGGGATGGCCGAGGGACTGGGCGTGGGCGACAACACGAAGGCCATGGTGCTCACGCGGGGGCTCGCGGAGATCACCCGGCTCGGGGTTGCGATGGGCGGCGACGCTCGCACCTTCGCCGGACTCACCGGTCTGGGCGATCTGATGGCCACCTGTTCGAGTCCGCTCAGTCGCAACCGCACTGTCGGTGTGGAACTGGCCAAGGGCCGCACGATCGAGGAGATCACGACGAGCATGCGGATGGTGGCCGAGGGTGTGAAGACCAGCCGCGTCGTGGTCGAGCTGGCCCGCGAGTACGGCGTCGAGGCACCGATCGCCAACGAGGTCGACGCGGTGGTGAACGAGGGGCGCAATCCACTCCAGGCGTACGCCGGTCTGGGGCGCATCGCGCCGAGCTCCGAGTTCGACGGCACCGCCTGATCAGTACCGCCTGATCAGCACCGCATCGACACGGCTCGATCGAGCACTGACCGACGCCCGGTCAGTGCCGCGTGGCGGCGATGTCGACGGCGCCGACCGAACCGGGCCGACGCACGGATGCGAGTTCGACGAGCTGTTCCTCGATCGCTTCGCGCACTGCGGCGGATTCGATCTGGGCGAGGTCGGGTTCGCCGAGCTCGGCGTCCACCCCGGCCTCCGCGATCAGACGTAGCGCGTGGGCCTGGTTGAACGGCGAGACGAACGAGACCACGGTCCCCACGGCTCCGGCTCGACCGGTGCGGCCTGCTCGGTGCAGATAGTCCTTGTGGTCGTCGGGGAGGTCGTACTGAACGACGCACGCGACGTCGTCGACGTGGATGCCGCGAGCGGCGACGTCGGTGGCCACGAGGGCGAACACCTCGCCCCGTCGAAACTGATCGAGTGCTGCCTCTCGTTTCAACTGGGAGTTGCCGCCGTGCAGCACAGCGGTCCGCACCTGGGCTTGCGACAGCCGCCGTGCGATCCGGTCGGCCCCATGGCGCGTCTTGCTGAAGACGATGGTCGCGCCGCTGCGCCGCGCGAGCTTGGCGAGCAGATCGGGCCGTGCGGCATCGTGCACGAGCCACCACAGATGACGGATCTGGGCGAGCTCGGCAGGATCCACCTCGTGCAGCACCGGATCGCGCTGATAGTCGCGCACGAGCACGTCGACGTCTCCGTCGAGGGTCGCCGAGAACAGCATCGTCTGCCGATCGGTGGGGGTGAGATCGAGGATCTGACGCAACTGGGGCAAGAACCCGAGGTCGGCCATCCGGTCGGCCTCGTCCACCACCGCGATCCCGACCGACGCGAGCGTCACCAGCCCCTGCCCAACCAGGTCGAGCAGGCGCCCTGGTGTCGCCACGGCGATGTCGACCCCTGCCTGCAGTGCCCGAATCTGTGGCTCGAACGCTGCCCCTCCCTGTAGGACATGGACGGTCAACCCTCGTGCCGCTGCGAGGGGGACCAGTTCGTCACCGATCTGTCGGGCGAGCTCGCGAGTCGGAGCCAGGATGAGTGCCCCGGGCGCCCGTGCCGCGGCGGTCACCGTTCTCTCGACGATGGGAATGCCGAAGGCGAGCGTCTTGCCCGACCCGGTGGGCGCCTTGCCACACACGTCGCGCCCGGCGAGTGCATCCGGAATCGTCAGCACCTGCACCGGGAACGGCTCGACGACACCCGTCGCAGCGAGAGCGTCGACCAGATCGTCGGCCACCCCGAGCAGCGAGAAGCTCGACGCCGGCACCGACGACCGAGCCGTCGATGTGGTGGTCATGTGACGGCCATCGGAAGGTCGTGGAACCAGGCGAGATCGATCGCAGCATCAACCCAGACGGGCGAGGCGCTCGCCCAACTCGGTGCGGTACTGCTCGATCCGTTCGAGCTTCAGCTGCTCGTAGCCGCGCACCACGTCGGGCAGCGCGGCAATCGCCGTTGCCTCGGCCGCGATCCCCGGCGTGAAGCTGCCGACGAGCCGGTCGACGGCAGCGATGTACTCCGGCACGAGCGAGCGTTCGAGGCGGCGGAGACGGGACATCCCGAACACGTCGAGCGGTGTCGTCCGGAGGCGGCGGGCAGAACGGAGCATCAGCAGCAGCGGCCACGCCCAACGACCGAGACGGAGCTTGCGCTGCATGCCCATCGATCGGAGCATCGGCGGGTGCAGATTCCACTGCACCCGCGCTCGTGGACCGGCTACGGCTTCAACGGCTGCCCTCGACGAGCTGAGCAGCAACAGCCTGGCAACCTCGTATTCGTCCTTGTAGGCCATCAGCTTGTGCAGGTGCGTGGCAACCGCTGCGGTGAAAGCAGCATCGTCCGTCCGGGACGCGCGGGCCACGACCCCGCGGAACCGATCGGCGTATCGGGCCGACTGGTAGTCGCGAAGGTCGTGCGCGAGCCGATCGACGAGGGAATCGACGGGCTCCGGGGCGGCAGCTGCATCGGAGCCGGTTCCGGCGTGAGCGTCGACCCGACCGGTTCGGAACGCAGCAACGTTCTTGTCGACCGCCACGCCGTTGAGCCTGATCGCCTCCTCCACGTGTTCGGGGCGCACGGGCACCGCGCCATGCTGCACGGCGACACCGAGCAGGTAGATGTTCGCCATCGCCGCGTCGTCGAATGCAGCCATCGTCGCTGCAAGCGCGTCGATCGTCGACAGCGAACGGCTCGACGAGCGCAAGCGGTCGAGCGCGGCGGCATGCGGGAAGGCAGTTCCGGGACGGACGACCATCGCGCCGGTGCCGACCGACGCGCTCGATGCGACGACGACCGTGCGCTCGGCCGACGCTCCAGCGAGGTGCGCGTCGCTCGAGGCCACCAACACGTCGAACGCCACGAGCGTGTCGACCGACCCGACGCTCGCCCGGTTCGACGACCGCGGCTCGGTGCGCGTCAAGCGAACGTCGCTCACCACCGGCCCGGCCTTCTGAGACAGGCCTGTCTGGTCGAGGCCCCTCACGTGGAACCCGTCGAGCATCGCTGCGGTTCCGAGGATCTGCGACACCGTGACCACACCTGTGCCGCCGATGCCGCTGAGCCGCACCGTGCAGTCGTCGGTGTCCACCACGGGGATCGGGGTCGGCAGCGAACTGACGTCCACGGGTTGCCGAAGCGCGACCGCCTGCCGCCCGAAACGTGCGGTTCGTCGCGCGGACCGCTTCGACGGTCGAACCGTCATGAACGAGGGGCAGTCGCCATCGAGGCAGCTGGCGTCGAGATTGCAGCTGGCCTGGTCGATGGCGGTCTTGCGGCCGAAGGGTGTATCGATCGGTTGGACGCTGAGGCAGTTGCTCTTCACGCCGCAATCGCCGCACCCTTCGCACACGCGTTGATCGATCACGAGCTTCCAACCGGGTTGGACGACACGCCCTCGCTTGCGGTCGCGGCGCAACTCGGCGGCACATCGCTGGTCGTGGATGAGGACGGTGGTACCGGTGACGCCGGACAGCGCCTGTTGTGCGTCGATGATCTTCGACCGAGGCCACACGTCGACGCCCATCGGCAGCGTCACCCCGCGGTACCTGGAAGGGTCGTCGGTCGTGATCAGCACGCGGCGAACACCCTCGGCGAGGAACACCTTCGCCAGCGCCGGCACGTCGAGTTGCCCCGTCGGCAGTTGGCCGCCGGTCATCGACACCGCACCGTTGTACAGCACCTTGTAGGTGATGTTCGTGCCGCTTGCCACCGCAGCCCGAACGGCGAGCATTCCCGAGTGGAACAAGGTGCCATCGCCGATGTTCTGGAACAGGTGCGGCACGTCGACGAACGGCGCCATGCCGAACCACTGGGCGCCTTCGTTGCCCATCGCAGTGACACCGACGATCTCCCCGAAGGGCCCCTGCTCCATCAGCATCACCATCGTGTGGCAGCCGATGCCACCACCGACGAGGGCGCCGTCGGGGGCTCGTGTCGAGGTGTTGTGGGGACATCCTGAGCAGAAGTACGGCGTGCGGTTGATGCTCAGCGGGATGAGGTTGCGTGCTCCAAGTGCGGCGGGTGCCGGCGCGAGCCGCTCGGGGGGCAGCCGCTGCTCCAGCCGAGCACGCAGCCGGGGGCCGATGATGTCGGCCGTGAGCGACCCCGTCGGCGGGAGCAACGGAGAGCCGTCAGGTGCTCGCTTGCCGCACACGACCGGCCGCTGCGCCAGCGGGTACAGCGCTTCGATCACGCGACGTTCGAGGAGTGGGCTCTTGTCCTCGACGACGATCACCTCGGTGAGTCCGTTCGCGAAGTCGCGAACGGCGGCTGTCTCGAGCGGTGCCGGCATCCGCAGCCGCAACAGCCGCACTCCTGCGTCCCGGAGATCGGCGTCGGTGCGGAGCCCGAGCATTCTCAGCGCCTCGCGCGTCTCGTTGTACGTGCTGCCGCTCGCCACCACGCCGATCCAGTCGTGAGGCCCGCGCACGGCGACCGAGTTGAGCCGGTTGATCGCGCCGTACTGTCGCGCCACCTCGAGACGCACCTCATGGATCTCGCGCTCCACGTCGAGCGTGTACGGCGTCAGCAGGCGACCGGTCGGCATCGGTCGATACGGCACACGCCCGACTGCACTGTCGATCTCGATCTCCGGCATCAACGGCACGACACGGTCAGGGTTCAGCTGCACCGTCCCCGTGCCGTCGGCGACCACCTCCATCACCTTGATCGCGCTCCAGAGCCCCGATGCCCGAGACAACGCCACCGCGTGGCGGCCGAGATCGACAGCGTCCTGAACGTCGCCGGGGAACAGCACCGGCATGCCGAGGTCGGCGAGCGATCCGTCGCTCGACGATGGCAGCGTGGAGCTCTTCGCGCTCGGGTCGTCGCCGACGAGTGCGACCGCTCCGCCGAGGCGCGCCGTGCCGGCGAACATCGCATGGCGCAGCGCATCGCTGGCCCGATCGAGTCCCGGGGTCTTGCCATACCAGATGCCGATCACGCCGTCGTATCGGCATGAATCGAGGGTGACGCTGAGCTGCGAACCCATGACGGCGGTCGCGGCGAGTTCTTCGTTCAGCGCCGGTTGATGGACGAGGTTGAGCCCCTCGGCCGCGGCGAGTCTGGCGACCGCGGTGGCATCGCGGTCGTACCCGGCGAGCGGGCTCCCGGGGTAGCCCGTGACGAACGCTGCTGTTCGGAGACCGGCGGACCGGTCGATTCGCAGCTGCTCGAACGGCAGACGCGCCAGCGCCTGCGAGCCGCTGAGGAAAACGACACCCTCGTCGAGCAGGTACCTGTCGTCCAGCTGATACGGCGCTGACCGATGCGGTGTGGGCGAGGCATCCGGATCATGGAGGACCACGACCGCAGTCTGGCACGGCATCGAGTTCACCGTGCACGAGTTCGAGCACGATCCCGCCGCACGCAGCTACGGCTGGCCGCTGCTCGGGCCCTCGGGGTGGAAGCCGATCGCGTGTTCAAGACGCTGCTGGTCGATGCGACCGGCAGCGGCGGCGGCATCTCGCACGTGGTGGGCATCGTGCCGGTGACGGCGCAACTGTCGCTGAAGGAGCTCGCCGCCGCAGGGGGGGCCAAACGGGCCGACATGTGCGCTCCGGCAGCGCCGATCGCCGTCTGGTGACTCAGCGCAGTGAGTCGAAGTCGATCAGACGCTCGACGAAGCGACCTGGATGGACCAGATGTGGGTAGTGGCCCTGGTCGGGCCACACCTCCACGGTTGCCGACGGCACCTTCGTGCGGAGCCACTGGGTGTAGTCCTGGCCAGGGTCGATGCCATGGAGCGAGAGGTACGGCACGGTGATCGCGCCGGCGAGCGCTGTCACCGTGGCGTCGAGCTCCTCCGCGGTCGACTCGAAAACGGTGCCCCACACGCCGAGCACGACGGTCTGGTCGGCGCGACGCAGCGATCGCACTCGATCGGTTTCGCCGGCGTCGAGGGGTCCCATCATCGACTGGAAGACCAGTTCGATGGCCGTCGTGAACGACTCGACATCGCCTCGCAGCATCGGCTCGAGCTGGGTGAGCCCTGCCTTGAAGTCGGCGAGGCGCAACGGCTGGTCGACGTTGATGACACCCCGCGGTCGTGCCACGGCCGCGAATGCGCTCGCGACGATGCCGCCGAGCGAATGGCCGACGACGAGCGGCCCGGTGACCCCTGGCCCGGCCGTGATCTCTGCGAAGGTCGCGGCGAACGTCTCGGCCACGTCGCTCGCGAACGTCAGCGGGTCGTACGCGTCGCCGGTCGGTGATTCGCCGTGGCCACGCAGATCGATGCTCAACACGTCGTAGTGCTCGGCAAGGGCAGGGATCAGCGGATCCCAGGTGCGGCGGGATTCGGTGATGCCGTGGATGAGGAGCAAGGCCGGTCCGCTGCCGGTGCGCTCGAAGGCGAGTTGCATGCCGCCACCGTAGGCGATGCATGCCGGGCTGTTTCGGCGCCGACCCATCGTTGAGGATCGGCCTCGGATCGTGTCCGAGGTGGCCGGTCAGGTGCGTAGGCCGGGGATCGAACGGCGGAGCGCCTCGATCTTGGCCACTCTGGTCAGCGCGGGAGGGTGGGTGGCAGCAAGGTGCTCGCGGAGGCCGCGGGGTCGATCCCCGCCGCCCATCGCCACCACACGGCGGAGGGCGTTCGACAGCTGCGAACCGAAACCCAGCATCACGGCGCGCTGGTCGGCTTGGAACTCGGCGCCACGACCGGTGACGTTCCCGGCGGCATTGGCGACGAGCAGACCACTGAGGAACATCCACGACACCGCCGTCAGCGTCGTGCTCACGAGCCGCCCGATCGCGGTGAGCGCGAGCGAGTGGCGCGCATAGCTCTGCGTGGCCGCAGATGCAACGTTCTGGAGGAAGAAGCCGATCCGAGCGAGCAGCAACACCGGCACGCTGAGCCACTGGGCCACGGTGAGCGCCACCGTGTGGAAGCCGAGGTGATGGCTCAGCTCGTGCGCGAGCACGCCGGCCAGTTCGTCGCGCGGAAGGATCTCGACCGCGAGCGTGGTGACGATCACCAGGTGGCCCCCGCAGGCGAAGGCGTTCAGTTCGTCGGCAGGCAGCACGGCCAACACGTAGCGGTGGCGCGGCAGCCGAGCGGCTTGCAGGACAGACCGCCACGCCGTGTCGAGGCGGACCCGCTCGTCGCGGGTGGGTGGGCGTGCGCCGAGCAGCCGCGTGAGCAGGACCGTCTGGATCGGCCGGATGAACAAGACCACCGCGCCGGCCAGGTATCCCAGGGCGAACCCAGCGAACGACACCTGCCACACGAGGTGGACCCCGAGCCAGAACACCGCCAGGGCCACGAGCGAGATCGGCAGGACGATCAGGACCGGAACGAGGGCGGTGACCGCCGAGCTCTCCACCCGCCGTCCACCGACATCCATCTGGACACGATACGAGCCGGAACCGACGTCGGCCCTCCAGGGCGGCGGCGTCGCCCCCACCGGGGCGTCCGGTCACCGTGTCGGTCACCGTCTCGGCGACCGCCGAGAGCGGTTCTCCACCACGCTTGGTGTGATCCGATCCCCCAGAACCATCAAGCTCTGGTCAAGGTCGACACGCGTGGTCGTAGGATCAAGAGTCGACCAAGACCCCTCGATGATCCGTGCATCGCCTGCTCAGCTTCATTAGCCTTGTTCTCTGGGCCGCGCGCGCTGCGCTGCGAAACGATGTCAACAGGTGTGCAGCGTGGGGTGACGCCGGTCGTAGGCCGGGCCGGCGCTCCTCGACAACAGCGTCGCCGCAAGCGTCGCGGAAGGACGAGATTGGCGATTCGGGTCATGCAGTTGGTCGAGAACTCGGGTGTGACGAGGACGATCCGCGACTTGCTCGACGACGCGCGCGCCTGCCAGGTCACCGATGAGACGGCGGCCCGTGCGATGGCCCAGCAAGCCCGGGTGCTGGCTCGTTCGACGGCCGACGCCGCCGGGGAGGCTGAGGCGCTCTATCGCCTCGCCGCGATCGCATACAGCGCTGGCGAACCCCATGATGCGTACGCCCTGGCGCTCGATGCGCGAGAACTCGCCCGCAAGTGCGGTGCGGTGATCATCGAGTCGTACGCGATCAATGCCATCGGCGTCATCCATCAAGACGCAGGCAACTTCACCGAAGCACTCGAGCACGGCCTCAAGGCCCTCGAGCTGTATCGCTCGACCGGCGACCGGGCCACCGAGGGGGCGCTGCTCAACGCGATCGCGTCCATCCACCATGAGCTCGGCGATTCCGACCGCGCCCTTGTGACGTTCGAGGCGGCGCTCAACGTCAGCAACGACGTCGAGCAGCGCGATGCGAGCTGGTATGCCAATCACGTCCTGATCCTGCACAACATGGCCGATGTTCGGGCCAGTCGCAACGAGCACCTGCTGGCGGTGAGCCTCGCCAGCGAGGCGCTCGAGCTGAGCCGCGAGCACGCCGTCGAGTACGTGCCGCTGCTGCTGACCATGCTCGCATCGGTGTACGTCGAGCTGCGCATGCTCGACGAGGCGGACGACTACCTCGACGAAGCCGACCGGCTGCTGAACGACACGACCGCCGAGGCCGACAAGGACGCTGCGTTCGGTCTGGCGATGATCCGCGGCAAGGCTTCGATTGCACGTGGCGCCCTGAGCGCAGGCGCCGACCACTACCGCAAGGCGGTCGAAGTCGCCGTCGAATCGGTGTCGATGCCGCGACAGCTGTCCGCGCTGACTGCCCTCGCCGACTCGTGCAAGACGCTCGGCCGATTCGAAGAAGCCCTCACGTATCAGGAAGAGCGCTTCCGGGTGCACGAAGCCATCTACAGCGAAGGCGCCGATCTCAGGATCAAGACGCTGCAGGTGGCCCACGACACCGAGGCAGCTCGGCAGCAGGCCGAGATCCTTCGCCTCCGAACCGGCGAGCTGGAGGCCTTGGTGCGGGGTCGTACGTACGACCTCGAGGAGTACCAGCTCGAGGCGTTCCAACGCCTCGCTGTGCTGGCGGAGTTCCGCGACACCGATACGGGCGAACACACCATCCGTGTCGGTGACCTCTCCGCTCAGATCGCGACCGCGCTCGGCGAGCCCGCGGAGTGGGCCGCGCAACTGCGCCTCGCCGGACGGCTGCACGACATCGGCAAGGTCGCCGTGCCCGACTCGATCCTGATGAAGCCCGGCCCGCTCACCCCCGATGAGTTCGACGTGATGAAGACCCACACGACCATCGGGGCCGAGATCCTGTCGGGCAGCTCATCGCCTCTGATCCAACTCGCCGCTGAGGTGGCGCTGAACCACCACGAGCGATGGGACGGCACCGGCTATCCCGCCGGGCAGCGCGCGACCCAGATCCCGATCAGCGGCAGGATCGTGACCGTCGCCGACGTGTACGACGCGCTCACCAGCCATCGCACGTACAAGCACGCCTGGACGCCGCTCGAGGCGATCAACTACATCGTCGGCGCACGCGGCGCCCAGTTCGAGGCGCGCATCGTCGACGCCTTCCTCGACGTGATGCAGGCGTCGCATCCCGAGCTCGCCGACGAGCTCGCCGGCCTCAGCGTCGGCTGACGCACGGTCAGCACTCGCGAGACCAGGCCGGGCCAGATCAGGCCAGACGCGAGGCTCGGCTCCCGTGGCTCTCGCCCGAGAGCGCGCGAATCACCCACCCACCGACGAAGGCCGCGAGTTCGTCCACGTCGACATCGAGCGAGCCGTTGCGCAGCGCGTGGCTGAACGACGACACCACGCCCAACACCCCCACGGCGTAGAGCTGCAGATCACCGTCTGGCACGAGTCCGATTCGTTGCGCGTCGCGCACCAGCCGGATCACGTCGGTGGCGTAGACGTCGCTGCCTTCGCGGAGGACGTCGGCCACGTCGGAGCCCCGGCCGCTCAACTCGTCCTGCGACCGCTCCACGTCGAGGAGGGCGAAGTAGGCGCGATGCTCGGCCATGAACACGACCGACGCCTCGGTGCCCTGTCGGATCCGAGTCAGCGGATCGGCATTCGGGTCCATCGCCGCCGCCTGGGCACGACGCAACTGCAAACGCATCGACCGCACCAGCTCGGCAAACAGCTCCTCTTTGGTGGGGAAGTACCAGTAGACGAGGCCCTTGGCCACGCCGGCGGCGGCACAGATGTCGGCGATGCGGGTGTTCGCGTACCCCTTCGACGAGAACAGCACGGCCGCCGCCTCGAGCAGCTGCTGCTTGCGTTCGATGCCCTGCTCGGTGTGCGTGCGGCGCTCACTTGGCTCCGTCGACGCGTTCACGGGCACAGTGGATCACCCGCTTGACCCTCGGGTCAAGGCAACCCGTCGCATGTCTACACTGGCAGCGATGGGGGCGACACGAGATCAACGCATCGAATCCCGGACTCGCAATCCGAAGTGGAAGAACCTGCCGGTCAGGATCGAGATGCTCGAGTGCATCAACTGCGACGCATGCCTGAGGGCGTGTCCGCCGCACTTCGGAGCGATCTTCAACCACGGTCCCGATGTGGTGATCGTGCCCGAGCTGTGCAGCGGATGCGACAAGTGTCTGCCGGCCTGCCCGGTCGACTGCATCTACCCGTTCCCCGACTGGGAGACCACACCCGTGCCGAGCGAGTGGTGGGACGAGCCGCTCGGCCCCGACGATCCGTACCGCCAAGCGCTTCGCTGATCTCGCGATCGAAGACACCGAGGTCCTCCGGCGGTGCCGGGGCGGCCATACTTCTCCCATGAGTGATCCCTCTGTCGTCCCCGTCATCGCCGGCTGCGAGCCCTGGTCGCACATCGCGGCGACCCCCGAGGCGCCGGGTGCCCTCGTGCTCCACGGATTCACGGGTGCGCCCCCGTCGATGCGCGGGCTGGCCGAGGCATTCGCGGCTGCGGGGTTCCACGTCGAACTGCCGCGGCTGCCGGGCCACGGCACGTCGGTCGATGACATGAAGACGACCTCGTGGTCGGATTGGTACGGCGAGGCCGAGCGTGCGTACCGGTATTTGGCTGCCCGCTGCTCGAAGGTGGTGGTTGCCGGACTGAGCATGGGTGGCGCCCTCACGCTGCGGCTCGGTGCCGATCACCCCGAGATCGCCGGTTTGGTGTGCATCAACCCGGCGACGCAACCGTCGGAGGATCTCATCGGTCTGGTCCGAGCCACGATCGATGGCGGAACCGACGAGTTCCCGGGGATCGGAAGCGACATCGCCGATCCGGATCAGACCGAGATCAGCTACGCCAGCGTGCCGCTCCGGCCACTGCTGTCGATGCTCGAGGACGGGGTCACCCCTCTGGCGACGACGTATCCCACCACGACACGCCCGCTGCTGTTGATGAACTCGCCGCAGGACCATGTTGTCGAGCCGGCTCAGGCAGAGTTCCTCGCCAGCCAGTATGGCGGCCCGCTCGAGCGGGTCACCCTCGAACGCAGCTTCCACGTGGCCACACAGGACTTCGACCGCGGGTTGATCGAAGAACGCTCGGTGGCCTTCGCCCGTGGCGTCACGTCGTGACGACCGAGGTGTCGGGCAACGGTCTGCTCGCCAGTCTTCCCAGTCCGTCGAGCGGGGTGTTCGAGCTCGGTCCGCTGTCGATCCACGCCTATGGCCTGATGATCGCGCTCGGTGTCGTCGCTGGGGTCTGGCTCACCGGTCGCCGGCTCGAGGCCCGCGGCACCGGCACACGCGACGATGCGAGCGGGATGGCCGTGTGGGCCGTGATCGCCGGTGTCGCCGGGGCGCGGCTGTACCACGTGATGACCGACTGGAGCTCGTTCGAGGACAACCCGGCGCGCATCCTCCAGATCTGGAAGGGCGGACTCGGAATCCCCGG
>JAYSLK010000526.1:0-10852 GCA_043725585.1 Actinomycetota bacterium | reverse complement strand
GTGATCTACGGAATGCGCTCCAACGACATCTCCTGGTGGGCGACCATCCCTGTGGCGATCCTCTCCGCGGTGATGTTGTCGGTGCTGATCGAGCTCGTCGCATTTCGGCGGGTGCGCACGGCCAGCGCGTTCACCTTGTTGCTGACATCGTTTGCGATCGAGATCCTGTCGCACGCCGCGTGGAGAATCGGTGTGTCGTCGACGCCGCGGCGCTTCGAGGCTCCGAACATCGCGTTCAAAGTGGTGGAGATCGGGCCGTTCAACATCGAGATCTGGGACGTGGTGAGCATCGCTGTCGCGGTCGCGTGCTTCGTCGCGACGGCGGTCATGCTTCGCACCACCATGTTCGGGCTGTCGATCCGCGCCGCGAGCGAAGACTTCGACGCCGCACGGTTGATGGGTGTGAAGGCCAACCGGGTGATCTCCGGCGCGTTCGCATTCGCGGGCCTTCTGGCGGGCATCGCTGGCGCGATCTGGCTTGTCCGTCGCGGTCAGGCCGACCCCCGCATGGGCGCCGAACCGTTGTTGAAAGCGGTGATCGCAGCGATCATCGGGGGCCTCGGGAGCCTTCCCGGCGCGGTGGTCGGTGGGCTGTCGCTCGGCATCGCCGAGGTGTACTTCCGATCATGGTTGCCGAGCGATCTGCAGGGCCTCACGGACAGCTTCGTGTTCGTGGTGATCGCCATCCTGTTCGTCGTCAGGCCGCAAGGTCTGTTCAACGTCGCGTCAGCGGAGCGTGTGTGATGACGTCGGCGTCGCCAGGCACGGAGAGGGGGACGGATGTGGCCGCTGGTCCGGACGCCGGGCGGGTACGGGCCAGTGGCGCGTCCCGTTCGCAGCTCCGGTCCGTCGCCGTGCCGTCGCTGCTGGCGAACTGGGCATTGCTCGGCGTTCTGTTCGCCGTCGGCGCGTTGTACGCAACGGGTGGCAGTTCGGCGCGAGATCTGCTGATCTCCGACCTCTTGATCAACCTCGTGCTGGTCATCGGTTTCCACATCTTCATCGGCAACACAGGCGTGCTGTCGTTCGGCCACCTGGGCATCGCCAGCGTTGCCGCGTACACGATGGCGCTGCTGGCCGTGTCGTCGGACCGCAAGCTGGTGCTGATCCCGAAGGCCCCGTGGGGCATCCCCGAGATCGAGCTGAGCCCGCTCGTCGCCTCACTGATCGGCGTCGGCGTCGGTGTGGTGGTCGCGGTGTTGTTGGGTCTGGTGGCCGCTCGCACGTCCGGTCTGGCCGCGACGATGATCACGCTGGCGTTCTTGGCGATCGTTCGCCAGGTGGCCGAGAACCGCAAGGACCTCACCGGCGGGGCCCAGAACCTGAGCAGCGTGCCACGTCTGGAGGGTTGGTCGTGGCCGGTGTTCGGCGCGTTGCTGGCGATCACCATCGCCGTGTTCTTCCGCTCGTCCAAGATCGGCCGGCTGGCGGTCGCCACCCGCGAAGACGAGCTCGCCGCGGGGGCGATGGGCATCGAGGTGTTCACTCCCCGGCTCATCGCGTTCGTGGTGGGCGGTGGCGTCGTTGCCTTCGGCGGCATTCTCCGAGTGCAGTCGCTCGGCTCGATCGGTCCGTCGCAGTTCAGCTTCGAGTTCACCATCTTGATCCTGGCGATGCTGGTCGTGGGCGGGATGCGCACCGTCACCGGCGCGATCACCGGCACGGTGTTCATCACCGTCGGCAAGGAGATCACGCGGTTCCTCGGCGACGGCCCGGACTTCCTCGGCTTCACGTGGCCGAAGGTGGATGGCTTGCCCGATCTGTTCCTGGCCGGCTCGCTGCTGGCCGTGCTGCTCACGCGCCCGACCGGGCTCCTCGGCGAGTTCGACCTGGGCCGTTGGATCTCGACGCGGGTGCGAACCGCTGCGTCTGCACCAGCGGTGGCCGAGCCCGACGATCACGCTCCGGTCGTCCCGGTGCCGCACGCACCGCAGACCTCGTGTGATGAGCTGGTGACCGACGGTCTCGGTGTCGTGTTCGGTGGGTTCACCGCTGTCGACAACGTCTCGATCACCGTGGCACCGGGTCGGATCCACGGGCTGATCGGCCCGAACGGTGCCGGCAAGACCACGTTCGTCAACCTCCTCACGGGCCAGGTCGAGCCGACCTCCGGCACCGTCCACATCGGCGACAGGTTGCTGAGCGGCGCGCCGTACAAGCGAGCACGAGATGGCGTGGCGCGCACCTTCCAGAACCTCCGCGTCTTCCCGTCGCTGTCCGTGCGCGAGAACGTCGCCGTCGCCGATCTGATCGCGCACGACCACCGATCGCACCGAGCCGGGGTGAGCGTCGACGAGCTCCTGGCGTTGTCGGGTCTGTCCCAGATGGCCGACCGCATGGCCTCGACACTCGACTACGGCAACCAACGGCGGCTCGAGATCGCTCGCGCCGCGGCCTTGCGACCCGACTTCCTGCTCCTCGACGAGCCGACCTCGGGCATGAGCTCGTCGGAGTCGCTCGAGATGGTCGACCACGTTCGCCGTGTGGCAACTGCGATCGGCGCTGGCGTGCTGGTGATCGATCACGACCTCGGGTTCATCACCAACATCTGCGAGCACATCACGGTGCTCGATCAAGGCACCGTGCTCGCCGAGGGCACAGCCGAGGAGGTTCAGCGCGACCAACGGGTCATCGAGGCATACCTCGGCTCCGGTCATGCCTGATCCGAGGTCGTACGCAGCCGCGGCACCCCGTGCCGCGAAGCGCGAGCGGTTCGCCGAGGAGGTCGCCACTGAGCTGAGGGAGCTGATCCTTTCCGGCCGGCTCAGGTCGGGTGAGCGGATCGATCAAGATGCCGTCGCCGACTCGCACGGGATGAGTCGTCTCCCGGTGCGCGAAGCGCTGATCGCCCTCGAACAAGAAGGCTTGGTCGTCAACACGCCGCGGCGAGGTGCCTACGTGGCCGAGTTCAGCCCCGAAGATGTGCAGGACCAGTACGAGGTGTACGGCCTGGTCGCCGGGATCGCCGCAGCTCGTGCTGCCGAGCGACTGGATGCCGCCGAGCTGGTCGAGTTGCGCAAGGCGCACGTGCAGTTCGTGAAGGCCAAGGGTGGGGTCGCCCAACAACGTTCGAACGAAGCGTTCCACCGGATCATCAATCGCGCTGCGAGCCCTCGGCTGCGCAGCCTTCTCGGGCTCCTGGCGCGCAGCCTGCCGTCGCATCACTACATGTTCGACAGCACCTGGTCGCTGCTGGCGGCCGATCACCACGAGCAGGTGCTGATCGCCATCGAACGTCGCGATCCCGTCGGAGCTCGGGTGGCGATGACCCATCACCTCGTCGAGAGCGGTCGTCAGGCGGTCGTCGTGTTGACGAGCAAGGGCTTCTGGGCGAACGATCACGTCGGTGGCTGAGGAGCGCCGGCCGGTCCTCGGCACCGATGCGCCGAGCTCACACGTCTTGGGTCACACCCCGGCCGCGACCTTGGTCTCGCCCACGGGGTCGATGCGCTGGGCCAGGATCACACCGACGATCACGACGCCTGCGCCGACGGCCTCCAGTGGACTGATCTCCTCGCCCAGGAACACCGCCGACCAGACGATCGCCAGGGCGACCTCGAGCGTCATGATCATCGCCATCACCCCGGGCGCGAGGTGGCGCAGGGCGCGGAAGAACAACGTCGTCGCGACGACGGTGGGGATGAGCGCGAACAGGCCCACCTCGATCACCAGTCGCGGACCCTTCGGCACGGTCAGACCGTCGAACAGCACGAACGGGGTGAAGAAGGTGGCGGCTCCGATCGTGGTCCAACCTGCGCTCACCACTCCGTCGACCCCTGGCGGGACGACCCGCTCGTTCAGGATCATGTAGGCCGCGAAGAGCACCGCTTGACCCAGCGCGAGTGCGACGCCCGACACGCTGAGGGACTCGACACCGGTGAACAGCTCGGGCACCGTGAGCACCACACCCCCGGTGATGATGACGAGGGCGATCACCGTGATCGTGTCGAGTGGCCGCCCCAGGGCCGCTGATCCGAGCACGACGAACGCCGGGTACAGGTACACGAGCACGATGTACACCGAGGCATCGAGTCGGTCGAGCGCGAAGAAGCCGACGATCACGACCAGGCCCATCAGCACGCCCAGTCCGAACAGCCGGGGCGCCGGCACATCGAACGGGTCGGGTCCGCCGCGGCGGCGCCAGATCGCGAGCACGCACGACAGCACCACCGCAGCGAGTGCGAAGCGCCAGAACAACAACGACGCAATGCCGAGCGCGCCGAGCAGGTCTTTGCCGACGACCGATGACGACGAAAATGCACACGCGGCGGCGACCCCCCAGGCCGCGCCGGTCGCGCTGTCGTGGCCGACGCCCGCACTCCCCCCTCGCACGCGAGCAGTCTGCCGCGCAGACGTGTCGAAGTCGGTGATCGTCCGAACACCACCGGACTGCTCCGCGGTCACCTCGGTGACCACGACAGCATCCGTCACCTTCTGGGCCGTACAGGGCCGACCACGGCTCCGGTCAGTAGAAGGGGAGGTACTCCAGCAGCTCCCAATCGGTGATCGCCTCGACCGACCACTCGTGCCCGGTCTCGTCCCAGCGGCGCACGTCGTCGCGGCGGATCGCGAGGTATGCCCGCACGAGGTCGGCACCCATCGCTTCGCACAGGACGCTGTCGTTCTCGAACGCAGCCACAGCCTCGGAGAGGGTGTGGGGGGTGTGGCGCTCGGTGTTCGGTTCGGCGTCGCCGTCGCCGCGTTGAGGTTCGCCGCAGTCGAGGCCGTCGACCACCCCGAGCAACGCCGCGTTCAGCATGGCCGCAGCGGCCAGGTACACATTGGCCGAGCCACAGGGCATGCGGTTCTCGATGCGGGTCGCCTCACCTCGCTCGCCCGGCACGCGCATCGTGCTCATGCGGTTGTCGAGCCCCCAGTTGGCCCAGTAACCGGCGATGATGCCCGGCATGAGCCGCTTGTAGCTGTTGATCGTGGGAGCCGACAGCGCCGCAAGGCCCTCGTAGTGGGCGAGCAGGCCACCGATGCATTGGCGCATCAGCGACGACATGCCGTGCTCGTCCGAGGGGTCATCGAACACGTTGCGCCCGCCGCCGGTGGGGATGAGGGAGAAGTTGACGTGCAGCCCGCTCCCGACGGCCTCTGCCATCGGGCGACCCATGAACGTTGCCCACGCGCCGTGGCGATGCGCCACTTCCCGGATCATGTCCTTGGCCATGAACGCTCGATCCGCAGCGTCGAGCGCAGGACCGTACCTCAGGTTCATCTCCATCTGTCCCGGAGAGAACTCGGCCATCACGCCCTCGACATCGAGCTCGCTCGCCTCGGCTGCATCGAAGAGCGCAAACGTGAGGTCGGGGTCGATGCCGCCGAGGCCGACGCCGTACACGCGGTGAGATGGATTGCGCAGCGGCCCGTACCCGCTGGCGGCCGTGGCGTCGGGACGCATCAGGTAGAACTCGAGCTCGTAGCCGATCATCGGTTCGTACCCGAGCGAGCGCCACGCGTCGACCGCCCGCCGGAGTGCGCTGCGAGGGGAGAGCGCCAGCGGTGCGCCCTCGAACTCGAGATCGGCGATCATCACATCGGTGTCGGCCTCCCAACCCGGGCGGCGGGTCTCGGGCAGCGGGACGGTCGACAGGTCGGGGAACCCCACATCGGCGGCGTAGCCGTCGACGGGGAGGATGTCACCGTTCGTGCACATCGTGAGGGTGGTGACAGCGTGGTGGCCGTGCTCGTGAATGCGCCGCTCCGGCACATATCGACCGTGTGACAGACCGTTGAGATCACTCCACATGACCCGGATGCGTCGATTCGGCATAGCTGCGCAACGTAGCAGAATCAACCGTCAGGTCGTTTGGGTCCGAACGACCGCGCCTTCCCCATTTCGGCGAGTCGGATGCGAGCGTTCGACCGAAGCGGTGTCACCCGGCCCAGGTTCGATCGGCCCGCTTCACCAGGACACGTCCATTGCGAGCGGACCACGGAACTCGAATCCTCGGATGGCAACCTGATCGGCCGACGTCAGCGCGAGCCGGGGCAATCGGTGGAACAGGTGCTGGACCGCGACCCGCACCGTGCTCCTGCCGAGCCAGGCGCCGAGGCACACGTGGGCACCGGTGGAGAACGCGAGGTGCGGTCCTTCCTTGCGATGCAGCTCGTAGCGATCGGGGTCGGACCATCGGCGCTCGTCGCGGTTCGCGCTGCTGATGACAGCGGCGACGAGGGCACCAGCCGGGATGGTCGCTCCGGCGACCTCGGTGTCGCACGTGGTCTGCCTGGTCGACGTGGCCACCGGCGAGATCCAGCGGAAGAGCTCCTCGCACGCCGGACGCCACAAGCCGTCATCGGCGCGGCACTCGGCCTGCGATGCGGGATGGGTGAGCAATGCCCACACTGCGAGTGCGATGCCGTCGCGGGGCTCGTTGATGCCGCCCGACATGCACAGCCTGACGTTGTTGACGATCTCGTCGTCGGTGAGCCCGGTGTGGGCGAGGTTGGGAACGACGCGTTCCCTGATCGACTCGCCCGACTCGACGTTGGCGCGTTTCGCGATGGCCGACAGCGCGGGGTCGTTGGCGAAGTCGGCGAGGCCGGTGCACACACCCCGAGCCCACTCACCGATCTGCTGCCAGCTCGCGTTGTCCCATCGCAGCGAGTCCTGCAGAGCGCGCACCGCGATCGGCTCGGCGTAGGCGGTCATCAGGTCGACGCCCGCTGGGTCGAAGGCATCGATCAGCTCGTCGCAGATCTGCGGGAGCCGTTCGGTCACCCATCGGCCGGTCGCGGTCGGGGTGAAGCTGGGCTGCAGCGCGTCCTTCACCCGACGGTGATCGTCGCCGTCGCTTCCCAGCATGTTGGTGCCCAGCACCGTGTTGAGCCAACTGGGCTCGGTGGCCGACCTGAACCGGTCGGGTCGATCGTGCACCATCTGCACGTCGTCCCAGCGGGTCACCAACCACATGTCCATCTCGGGCACGAAGGACACCGGTTCGTCGGCGCGGAGCCGCGCGAGCGTCGGATACGGGTCGAGCTCGAGCTGGGCCAACGTGATCGTCTCGCCGATGGTCGTCATGGCCGGAGCGTAACGGTGCCTGTCGGCGCGGTCCGACGTCGTTCGGTCCCGAACGATCGGGGATACCGTGCACACGATGCGAGCCCTGATCGTTCAGCACGAGCCCGATGGAGGAGGTCCGGCCCTGGTGGGCGAGCACTTCCTGTCACGCGGCTACGAACTGGTGATGCACCAGGTGAAGTCGGCGGGATCGACCGAGAGCCACGAACCGTTTCCGGATCCCACTGCCTTCGATGTGATCGTGCCACTCGGCTCGGTGCACGGTGTGTACGACCGTCACTTGATCAGCAGTTGGATCGATAGGGAGGTGGCCATGCTGCGCCACGCGCACGATGGCGGGGTGCCGGTGCTGGGCATCTGCTTCGGCGCTCAGGCGATGACGGCGGCGCTCGGAGGCACGGTGGAGAAGGCGCCGATGTCGGAGGTGGGTTGGTTCGAGTATGACAGCGACCTGCCCGACGTGATCGACCCGGGTCCTTGGCTCACGTGGCACATCGATCGGTGTCTGCTGCCCGATGGCGTGAACGAGTTGGCCCGAAGCGAACTGTGCACACAGGCGTTCCGGTTGGGTCGCACCGTGGGTGTGCAGTTCCATCCGGAGTCGACCGAGGCGCTGATCCGGAAGTGGGTGGCGAACTGCCCGCCGGGCTACTTCGAGGATCATGGGACCACGGCGCAGGCCGTCGTCGATGGCTTTCGAGGGCCTGGCCTCGGCGTCGAGGAGCGAGCACGGAGACTGTTCGACTGGTTCCTCGACGAGGTCGCCGGCAGCTGACACTCAATCCGTGAGGGACACCCGCAGCATCTGCGGGCGCGGCTCGCGGAACCAAGGGGTGATGGGTCAGATCACCTCGAAGTAGCGGTCGAGCTCCCAGTCGGTGACGGCGTCGAGGAATCGGCTCCACTCGTAGCGAGCGGTGAGTCCGTACTGCTCGGCCACCGCGGTGCCGAAGGCCTCGGTGACGAACGGGCTGGCGAGGAACTCCTCGGCAGCGAGGCCGAGATGCTGCGGGAACGATGTCGTGGCCTGTTGGTATGCGTCGCCCGTGGCCGCGGAACCGGGATCGATCGCGCCCGACATCCCCGCACGGAGGCTGGCGATCATGCCTGCCACCGCGAGATACGGGTTCACGTCGGCCCCGGGCACGCGCCACTCGAGTCGCATCGACGACGCTCCAGTACCGAGGATGCGACATGACACGGTGCGGTTGTCGAACGCCCACGTGGCCCCGTGGCCGGCGAAGTCGCTCGAGTTGGTGCGTCGGTAGGAGTTGATGGTGGGGGCGTACCAGGCCATGAGCGCCGGTGCATGTTCGAGCACTCCTCCGATCGCGTGGCGCATGGTCGTCGACATGTGATCCGGTGCGTTGGGATCGAAGAAGGGGAAGCTCCCGACACCTGCGGCCGCCGCAGCATCAGTCGCACGGAGGGACAGGTGAACGTGGCACGACGAGCCGACCTCGCCGGCGTTCGGCTTCGGCATGAACGTGGCGGCCATGCCGGCCTGCGCGGCGACATCTTTCACCGCAAGCTTGAAGATCGTGTGCCGGTCGCACATGTCGAGCGCGTCGGCATAGGTGAGGTTGATCTCCCACTGGCCCAGACCCCACTCGCCTTGGCTCATCTCGACATCGAGACCCGCTGCGTCGAGTGTGCCGCGGAGCCGCTGGAAGAACGGCTCCGATGCGTTCACCTGCTGAACGGTGTAGTCGGCGTGGAAGATCGTGCTCGGGGTTCGATCGCGGTAACCGCGACGGCGCAGATCGTCGAGGCCGTCGCGGTAGAGGTGGAACTCGAGCTCGGTGCCGACGTCTGCGGCCAGGCCGTCGGCGGCGAGCGCATCGATTTGGCGACGCAGGATCTGGCGCGGTGCGATCTCGACCGGCGAACGGTCGTGCTCCTCGACGATGTCGGCGATCACGATCGCGGTGCGTTCCAGCCAGGCCGCCGGCCGCATCGTCGACAGGTCGGCCACGAGCAGGAAGTCGCGCCACCCAGTGTGCCACCCGGTGTACGGCACCTCGAGCCCGATGTCCTGGGCGATGTCCCAACCAAACGTGCACGAGCTGACGGCGATGCCGCGCTCGCGGAGCTCGTCGAACTTCCGGGGTGTGAGCCGCTTGCCGATCAGTCGTCCCGCCATGTCGGGTGCGCACACGATCACCGTGTCGTACCCGTGGGTGACGAGGTCATGCTGACTGAGAGGGGTGAAGCCGCTCATCGCGTCAACCACCCACCGTCGACGGGAAGCTGCACTCCGGAGATGAACGACGCTGCGTCGGAGAGCAGGAACGACACGGCATTCGCCACGTCCTCGGGCTCACCCACGCGGTCGACCAGCAACCGCTGGCGCATGAACGCCATCGCTTCGGGCCCGGTGATGTCGCCGCCGCTGAAGCGCGTGTTGATCGGACCGGGCGCGACGCAGTTCACACGGATGTTCTTGGCGGCCAGTTCGACGGCGAGCGCCTTGGTGAGCATCGGCACGCCACCCTTCGACGCGTTGTAGTGGGGCTGGCAGTGGCCCGACGAGCTGACGACCACGGCTGCTTCCACCGTCGACAGGTTCACGATCGAGCCTCCGTCGGGCATCGATCGCGACGCCACCTGGGCCACGATGAACTGGCCCTTCAGGTTCACGTCGACCACGAAGTCCCACTCGTCGTCGGTGAGCTGGTCGAGGTCGCTCATCGTCACCACGCCCGCGTTGTTGACCACGAGGTGCAGGCCGCCGAGCTGGTCGACGGTTGCAGCCACGGCATCTTGCACCTGAGCACGATCGCGAACGTCGAGCACCAGGGCGATCGCACGGCCTCCGTCCTCGGTGACGAGTCGAACGGTCTCGGCGGCGCCGTCGAGGTTCACGTCGGTGCAGGCCACCGCCGCTCCGTCGGCGGCCAGGCGCAGCGCGATGCCGCGACCGATGCCCGATCCGGCACCGGTGACCAGCGCGACCTTGTGCTCATGGCTGATGATCATGTGGTTCCCTTCGTGTGCCGCACGGGCGTCCGCGTGGCACTGATGTTCATGGCTGCGACGACTCGTTCGCACACCGACGGCACGTCGTCGATGTCATCGGTGAAGTGGTTGGGCTTGAAGCACACGGCGGTCCATCCCTCGCGACGCAGCTGGGGCACGGCGGCGAGGGCGAGGTCGAGGTCGGCCACGTCGTCGGCGCCGTAAAACGTTCCCCGAATGCCGCCCACGAGCTCGAGCGGTTCGGCGCGGCCGGCATCGTGCCACGCTGCGTCGAGTCGGTCTCGCTCCTCGGGCGTGGGCCGTCCGAAGGGGTGGAAGCCGTGGCCGTGGTGGACGAGGCGCCGCAGGTGGGTGTCGGAGAGCTGTTCGCCACCGAACCACATCGCTGGTGGTCGAGCGGGCCGGGGCTCGCACCAGACGGGTCCGAACGGGAACCGGGGGCCGTCGTGGCGTGCCGGCGACTGTGTCCATGCAGCTCGCATGGCGTCGAGCTGCTCGTCGAGGATCGCGCCGCGTTCGTGGAACGGCACACCCAACGCCGCGTACTCCTCCTCGGCCCAGCTCACCGTAGGCTGCACCACCAGGCGGCCCTGCAGCAGCACGTCGAGCGTGCCGAGCTGCTTGGCCAGCTGGAGCGGGTGTCGCAGTGGGGTGATCACGGCGGCGAGCGCCACCCGCAGTCGCGTCGTGCGCACGCCGATCGCCGCGGCGAGCACCACCGAGTCGGGCCAGGGCGTGGCCGGATCCTGGTTGCCGGGCGCCGCGTAGTCGCGAGCGTTGGTCATCCGTCCTCGGGCGCCGGCCGATGGTCCGAGCACGATGTGTTCGCTCAGCATGACC
>JAYSLK010000525.1:0-2013 GCA_043725585.1 Actinomycetota bacterium | reverse complement strand
GCTTGGTGAGCACCACGCCGGTCAGCCCGACACCGGTGTCATCGGTCATCAGGGCATCGCCGAACTGGCGTGCCTGGGTGAGGCCGTTCTGACCGGTGGTGGCGTCGATCACGAGCAGCACCTCGGTCACCCGCCCGGCGCCCTTGCCGGCGACGCGACGCACCTTGCGCAGCTCGTCCATGAGGTTCGTCTTGGTGTGCAAGCGGCCGGCGGTGTCGGCGAGCACCAGGTCGATGTTGCGCGCCGCGGCACGCTCGACGCCGTCGAAGATGACCGAACTGGGATCGCCACCCTCGGCCCCGCGCACGAACTCGGCGCCGCTGCGCTCGGCCCAGGTGCTCAACTGCTCGGCCGCGGCAGCGCGGAACGTATCGCCGGCAGCCATCAACACCGTGCGGCCCTCGCTGCGCTGCAGCGCCCCGACCTTGCCGATCGTGGTGGTCTTGCCCACGCCGTTGACTCCGACGAACAGCCACACGTTCGGTGAACCGGGCTCGCCTGCCGGGAGGTGCAGCTCGCGGTCGGCACCGTCGAGCCGGCCGGTCATCTCGACCCGAAGCGCGTCGAGGAGGGCATCGGGAGTTGCGATCTCCTTGGCCTTCACGCGCACCCGCAGACCGCGCAGCAGTTCGTCGGTCACCCGCACACCCACGTCGGCTCGCAGCAGTGCCTCTTCGAGATCGTCCCACGAACTGTCGGTGATACCGGCCCGCGCCCGGATGCCGAGGAACGCACCGGTGAGAGCGCTGCGCGCCTTGCTCATCCGAGCCGTGAACGAAGGGCGCTCGTCCACCTCGAGCGCCATCTCGAGCGTCGGCTCGACCGACGCTGCCGCCGGTTCTGCCTCGGAGTCGTCCTCGCGGACCGGCGACATCGGGCGGGGGTCGACGGCGGGCTGGGGTGGACGAACGATCTCGGAAGTGCGCTCGCTGTCGAGCTTTGGCGCGCGGCGGCGATTGAGGAGGACGACGCCGATGCCGAAGACCAGCACGAGCGAGATGAGGGCGAGGTAAATCCACGTCATGGTGGTGCAACGCTACCTGCAGGCGGGCCGGTGGCCCTGTGAGCGTACGACGCGTCAGCGGCCGCCGACGCTGTCGCCACCATCGCTGAGCCGTTGCGCGAGCCACGCCAAGGGGATCGACACCACCATCACGAACGTCGCCATCACGTTCACGATCGGCACGTTCTGGGGCCGGCTGAAGTTGGCCAGGATCCACTGCGGAAGCGTCTGGAACCCCGACCCGGAGGTGAATGTGGTGACCACGATCTCGTCGAAGCTGAGGGCGAACGCGAGGATCCCACCTGCCAGCATCGCCGAGCGCACCAGCGGGAAGGTGATGTAGCGAAACGTCTGCGAACCGTGCGCGCCGAGGTCGGCCGACGCTTCCAACAGGTTCGGCGACGAACGACGAAGGCGGGCCACGACGTTGTTGTAGGCGACCACCACGCAGAACGTGGCATGGGCGATCACCAGCGAATGGAACCCGAAGCCCACCTTGAACGAGAACAGCCCGAGGTCGATCGTGCGCGAGAAGGTGTTCTGCAACGCGATGCCGGTGACGATGCCGGGCAGCGCGATCGGCAGCACCAGCAGGAACGACACGACGTTCTTGCCGAAGAAGCCGAAGCGGGTCATCGCCATCGCGGCCAGCGTGCCGAGCACGAGTGCGATCAGCGTCGCCACCAGCGCCACCTTGGCCGAGTTGAGGAGCGCCTCGCGCGGCGCATCGCTCTCCCACGCCTTCGACCACCACTCGGTCGTGTATCCACTCCAGCCCGGCCACGCGACCGATTTGGCGGGGTTGAACGACAGCCGGGCCACGACCACCAACGGCAGGTAGAGGAACACCAACGTGGCAATGGTGAACCCACACAGAACCACCCGGGCAGGAAGCGAGAGCCGCATGATCAGAGGTTCTCGAACGCGCCGAGGCGTTTCATGGCGAACAGGTAGCCGATGATGATCAACAGCGGCCACAGCGTGAGTGCCGCGGCCAGCGGTTGGTTCGG
>JAYSLK010000524.1:0-2613 GCA_043725585.1 Actinomycetota bacterium | reverse complement strand
CGCGACCTGCTCAGTAGACGATGACGCCGCGGAGGTTCTCGCCGTCACGCATCGCCTGGTAGCCGACGTTGATGTCGTCGAGCGTGTAGCGCTGGGTGATCAGTTCGTCGAGCATCAACGTGCCATCTCGGTACATGCTCAGCAGGCGCGGGATGTCGGCGCGCGGGTTGAGCGAACCGAAGATGGTGCCCTTGATCTCCTTGTTCCACATCGCCAGCTGGAACAGGTTGACCGCGGCCTGGTTCTGCATCATGGGCGCCACCGCAGTGACGACACAGGTACCGCCCTTGCCCGTCAGGCCGAGGCCGAGCTCCATCAAGTCGCCGTACATCACGCCCGGGGTCATGATCACTTTGTCGGCCATCTGTCCCCAGGTGAGCTCGGTGACCGGGTTGATCGCCTCTTCCATCGAGGCGAAGGTGTGGGTGGCGCCGAACTCCATCGCCTTCTCCCGCTTGAACTCGACCGGGTCGATCGCGATCACGTGCTTCGCACCGGCCATCTTCGCGCCCTGTACCGCGTTGATGCCGATGCCGCCGATGCCCACCACCACCACCGTGTCGCCGGGTGTGACCGCAGCGCGATTGGTGGCCGAGCCCCAGCCGGTGGCCACGCCACACGACACGAGCGCGACGCACTCCAGCGGTAGGTCGTCGTCGACCTTGATCAGGGAGTCCTGCGCAACGCACGCGTGATTGCTGAACGTTCCGAGCTTGGCCATCAGGCCCACCGGCTGATCGCCCTGCACGAAGTGGCGATGGGTCCCGTCGGTGATCATCCCACCACCGAAGGTGCCTCGTCCGTTGTCGCACAGGTTCTGCCGGCCGGTGCTGCAGTATCGGCACCGACCACAGCTCGGGATGAAGCTGGCCGACACATGGTCACCTGCTTTCACGCTGGTGACCCCGGCGCCGACCTCTAACACCACCCCGGCGCCTTCGTGTCCGCCGATCATCGGAAAGATGCTGTCGATGCCCATCATCGCCAGTGCCTCGGCCGGAGGCACCATGTCGCCGGTGACCAAGTGCTCGTCGCTGTGGCACATGCCTGCGACCTTCCACTCGACGAGGACCTCCCCGACGCGGGGAGGATCGATCGTGATCTCCTCCACCTGCCACTGCTGATCCAAGCCCCACAGAACCGCTGCGCGTGTCTTCATGTCGCGGTTGTAGCAGGCCGGCGTGCATCGTTCGTCAGGGAACGACGACGACAGAGGTTCCGAGTTGCGCCCAGTTCCATGTGGTGATCGCGTCGTTGGTGGCCTGGCGCACGCAGCCTCCCGACAGTGGTTCGCCCAGCTGGTCGTCGGTCTGCATCGGCACCCCATCGCGTTTGGGGATCTCGTGGAAGCCGATGTTGTCGCCGCGACGGCTGTGGGCGAAGCGCACCATGAACCTCATGCAGATGTTGGAGTGAGCGTTGGAGCAGGTGAACTCACTGCGCGACCACACCGTGTAGGCGCCGGGGTTCGGTTGGTCCATGCGACCCGAGACGCGATGGGTGTCGAAGATGGTGCCGTCGTCTTCGATCAGCCACACCCGCTGGACGCCCTTCGAGTACACGACTCGCCGTCCCACGCCGGAGTCGACCGGTATCTCCAGCGAATCACCCACCACGGTGCTCGGCGGTGGCTGGGTGTCGGCGACTTGCACGGCGGTGCCCCGGGTGGCCGCGCCGGAGCTGTCGGCGGGATCGTCGAGATCGCCGCCATATGCGATCGGTGCCGCCACGGCGAGACCAGCCAGCGCGATCAGGGCGACGAGTCGGGGGCAGCGCATCCGCCGGATGGTATCGAGATGGAGCGCGCGAGCAGCCGCGTCGGATCGTGCCGAGCATGCGCCGAACCGGAGGACGCCGTCGACGACCCTCGTCATCGACGTTCAGGTGGCGATGTCGGCAACCGGAGCAAGCGTGACCTCGCAGACGATCTGATCACCCGGCAGGAAGGTGACGGCTGCGATCGATCCTGCATCGCGCAGGTCGGCAAGGGCCGCCTCGACCGCGAGGCGCGCTGCATTGGTTGCATGCACGACCAAGGACTCGACCGCGGCGCGCTGACTCACCTTTGCCTCGGTCTTGGCTCGTCGCACCTGAGCGAGCACCTCCGACACCGGTTCGATCGCCATGCTGGATTCGGATGCCGGAACCCCGACGACGAGTTGGGCGGCGATCGGCCATTCGCTGGCGTGCACCGAACCTTCGTGCCACCAACTCCACACCTCGTCGGTGACGAACGGAAGGAACGGGGCGAAGGCGCGGGTGATGGCCGACAACGCAAGGCGCAGCGCAGCGCGAGCAGATTGAGCACCGGCTTCGTCCTGAGTTCCGTAGGCCCGTGCCTTCACCAGCTCGACGTAGTCGTCGCAGAACCACCAGAAGAAGCTCTCGGTGCGTTCGAGCGCTCGGGCGTAGTCGAACCCGTTGAACGCCGATGTGGCCTCGTCGACCACGCCGGCCAACTTGCCCAGCATCGCTTGGTCGATCGGCGCGCTGACGGTCGCGTCGCCGGTCGGTTCGCCGAATCCGAGCACGAACTTGCTGGCGTTCAGCAACTTCAGGGCGAGCTTGCGGCCGATCTTCATCTGGCCCTCGTCGAACGCGGTGTCGGCGCCG
>JAYSLK010000523.1:0-14063 GCA_043725585.1 Actinomycetota bacterium | reverse complement strand
GTGGCCGTCGACCTCGAGTCGCTACTGAACATCGCGGACGAAGCGAGCACAGGCGAGCCAGACCGCTGATTCGCGCTCATCGATCGGCCAGCGGCCCGTCGCCCGCTGGGTTGATCACATCGTGAAAGCGAGGTTGCGGGCGGCGGCGTCGCCCCACAGGGCATCGCCGGTCCAGGTGATGTGACCGTCGTCGATCGGGCCCTGAGGGTCGATCCGGCCACACGCCAGGAGCGCGAAGGTGATGGAGTCGGTGCGCAGCACCACGTCCGGTGCCGTCAGTGAGTCGACCTGCTTGGCCCTGCCGTCGACTGCGACATGGAGTGTGCGCGTGATCGGACCACGGAGCTCGATCGTGATGCTCATCCCGTCGGGAAGTCGCACCTTCTTGCCGATGATGTAGGGCAACGACCCTTCGATCTCGCCGATGGCCGACTCGGCTGCGGGTCCGTCCTGATGGCCGGGCAGGCGCAGCGGTACGCGCATGTCGTGTTCGTGCACCCACAGGTCGAAGACGCGGATGCTCATGAACCGTCCATAGGTGCCCGGCCCGACCGGGGTCATCCCAGCGCGGTCGAGGTCGGCATCGGTGATGGCTTCAAGTTCGTCGCGTCGTCGCGCAATCACCTCGCGGTAGCGGGTCAGCAACTCGATGGTGTTCAGGCCCTCCATCTCGGCCGTCCACTCGCCGGCTCGTGCGAACGGCACGGTCTCGTCCAGCGCACCAGGTTCGAGTCCGGAGAGCATGTGCTCGATCGCACCGAGGTGGGTGACCACGCCGCGCACGGTCCAGGCCGGGCACAGCGACTGGGTTGCCCACTGCTCCTCGGTCAGCCCGTCGAGGAGCCCGTCGATCGATTCGAAGCACTGCAGCAAATGGCCGACGACCGGTGCGTTGCTCATGCTGGGTTCTCCTTGCGTCGTGAACGATCGGCCGGGCCGACCGCGGCGAATCCATCGTCGGTCATGCCGACCACCACGCCCCGGTTGATGCTCACCCAGTCCCGCGCCTCGAGGTACGGCCGGAACGTCTCGACGATGCGCCGCTCGGCGCCCTTCGTCTTCGGCTGTTGGAGCTCATAGACGTCGGGGAACTCCGTCCACGCGGTGACCGCACGCCAGAGTCGAACCGCAGTGTCACCCGTCGGTGGGTCGATCAGCACCGGGCCAAACAGGCAGTGCTCACCGAAGAACAGCGTCGGCACGCCGTAGCCGCCTGCGGCAACCACCCGGTCGTGGTCGGAGCGCACCTCGTCGTGGGTGGTCGGATCGGCCAACGCCTGGTCGACGATGGCCGGATCGAGGCCGAGCTGGTCGAGCAGATGGCGTGCGACGTCAGGATCGTGGGGCCGGTTGCCCTCTTCGTGCAACGCCCGCCCGGCGAGCTCGTACCAGCGGTCGAGGTCGTCCATGCTGCTGCGACGAAGGATCGCACCGATGCGCATCAGCGACCACCCGTACGACCAGTCACGTTCCCACGGGTGCTTCTTGCCCTCCACCCGGTTGATCTCCTCCAGGCTGAAGAACCGCCAGTTGATCGTGAAGCCGACGTGGCGCCGAGCCTCGCGGATCCACTTCGAGGTCTGGTACGCATACGGGCACAGGACATCGAAGTGGAAGTCGACGACGGTGGGCTCGGGTGATGTGGTCATCGAGGCTCCTGAACGCTCTGGCCGTGGGTTCGCTCTCCGCTGGGGACGGGTGATGGAACTGTGTCACGCGCGCCGGCGAGGACCGCACCTGGCGGTGCCGGGCCCACGCCGGAGGAGGGGGTACGGACCCCCGAAGAAGGGGTGTGTGATGGACATCGACCCAGCCAGAACGTGATGCGGACTACGTGTGACATGCTTCTGAGGTGACCGAACTACCGCGTGGATCCGTCACCTTCTTGTTCACCGACATCGAGGGGTCGACGCGTCGCTGGGAGACAGATCCCGACGGGATGAACGTCGCCCTCATCGGTCACGACGAGGTGTTGCGCTCGGCCATCGAGTCGCATGGCGGCGTGGTCTTCAAGCACATGGGTGACGGCATGATCGCTGCGTTCGTCGGGTCGCAGGCGGCTGTCGCGGCGGCGATCGATGCACAGCGCCGGCTCGAGTTACCGGTGCGGATGGGCATCGCCTCCGGAGAGGCCGAGTTGCGGAACGGCGACTACTTCGGGCTGCCGCTGAATCGGGCGTCCCGAGTGATGGCAGCCGGTCACGGTGGCCAGATCCTCGTGACCGGTGCGGTGGCGGCGTCGGTTCGCGGCGTCGAGTTCCTCGATCTGGGAACGCATCGACTTCGTGACGTCCCCGAACCCGTGCGACTCCATCAGGTGTGTGCGGAGGGTCTCGGGTCGGCCTTCCCACCGCTCAACACGCACGGCGCCCCCGGCAACCTCGTCCGGCAGCAGAGCAGCTTCATCGGCCGCGAGGCCGAGCTGGCCGAGCTCACCGACCGGGTGCGGACCCACCGGCTCGTCACGCTGACCGGGGCCGGGGGGGTGGGCAAGACGCGCCTTGCCGTGGCGACAGCCGGCGCGCTCGTCGACGAGTTCATCGACGGTGTCTGGTTGGTCGAACTCGCACCGGTGCGCGATGCGGCAGCCGTGCCTGATCTGGTGGCTGGGACCCTCGGGATCACCCCGCGGCCTGACGTCAGCATGATCGACTCGATCACGCAGGTGGTGTCGGCGAAGCGGATGTTGATCGTGCTCGACAACTGCGAGCACGTGCTCGATGCGGCCGCTGCCGTTGCGACGGCGTTGCTCACCCGATGCGAGGATGTGCGGATCATCGTCACCTCGCGGGAAGGGCTGCGGGTGAAGGCCGAACAGCTGTGGCCCGTGCCCACACTTCGAGTGGAGGGCGGGTCCGAGGCCGAGGCCGTGCGGCTGTTCATTGAACGCGCCCGGGCGGTCGAGCCATCGTTCGCATTGAACGGCGATGCCGATCTCGAGAACGTCCAGGCGATCTGCTCCGGCCTCGACGGGCTCGCCCTCGCGATCGAGCTCGCCGCAGCACGGATGGTCTCGATGACGCTGTACGACGTGCGACGCCGGCTCGGCGATCGCTTCCGTCTCCTGGCCGACACCGGGCGAGGTATGGAACACCACCGGACGCTGCACAGCGCGGTGAGCTGGTCGTACGACCTGTTGGACGACGACGAGCGCCAACTGCTGAACCGCAGTTCCGTGTTCGCCGACGGCTTCGATGTCGCTGCCGCCACACAGGTGTGCGGCGACGGCTACTGGGACGAGTACCAGGTGCTCGATCTGCTGCGCTCGCTGGTTCGCAAGTCGCTGTTGACCACCGAACGACTGGCGGGTACCACCAGGTACGGTTGCCTGGAGACCATCCGCCAGTTCGCGCAGCAGCAACTGGCCGCGTCGGGTGGACTGGAAACCCTGCGGCGACGACACGCGCAGTACTTCGCCGACCGGGTGAGCGCGGCGTGGGAGACCTTCAACACACCGCAGCAGCGCGCTGCGCTCGACTTCGTCGACAGCGACTTGGCCAACCTGCGCACTGCCTTCTTGTGGACACGGGAACATGACGAACTCGAGTGGGCCGTTGCGATCGCGGCACACGCAGCCACGATCGGCATCATCCTTCAATCGTTCGAGCCAGCGGCCTGGGCCGAAGAACTGGTCGCCGAGGCCGAGGCGGCCGGGGTGCGGCAGCTGCCTCGTCTGCTGGTCGGCGCCAGCGTGTGCGGTTTGATGGGTCGCCCATCCGAAGGCATCGCATACGCCCACCGAGCGCTCGACCTCGAGGCCGACCCGAGGTACGAGCCCTTCCAACCTGGCTGGGCCAACTTCCTGGAGCTCGTCGGATACCGCTACGCAGGGCCGATCGAGCGTTGGGTCGAGATCTGCACCGAGTTGTGCACGCGAGACGGGATGCTCGGCGTGCTCGGTCTCACCGGATCGATGGCGGTGCTCCCTGGCATCGGCAGGGCCGAGGAGGCCCGGGCGCTGGCCGATCGAGCGGTCGCCGCTGCGGATGCGCTCGGGATCCCATGGTGGATCGCATACGCCGCCGGTGGTCGAGGACGGGCGTACGTCGACGTCGACGTCGACGAGGCGCGAGTCTGGATGGAGCGGTCGTTGGCGTACTCGCAGGAGCACCGGATCGTGTATCAGGAGCGGGTGATGAAGCGCGATCTGGGCAGCCTGGAGGCCGCTCTCGGCCACCCCGTCGATGCCTTGGAGTTGTTCGACAGCTCGCTCGCGTTCTACCACCGAGCCGGGAACCATGGAAGCGCGGCAACGACTCTGGCGGATGTTGCCGTGGTGCTCGAGGGAATCGGCCAGGCCGTCGCCGCGGCGACCGTCTACGGCTCGAGCGTGCCGTTGGGCACGAGCATGGTGTCACGACTGCCGGAGGTGCTCGCGCGCTTGCGGAAGACCCTCGGCGACGAGCCTTTCGAGCGGAGCGTCGCGACGGGCGCTGCGATGGACTTCGATGCGGCGATCAGACACGCCCGCTCCGAGATGATGCTCGCGCGCGAGGCCCTCAGATCACCGAGCTGACCGTCTGGGTGTGCGGCGTGACCCGACGGACCGGGCACTCGTCGGCCGGGACGGGCAATGCGCGGGCCATCATTCGCCGCCGGTACGACTCCTCGTAGATGGCCACACGCGCTGCGAACACCGGATCATCCGACGGGGCGATGCCCTCGATCAACCGACCCGGGTTGAAGCTGAGCTGTTCGCACTCCGAGTCGGGCTCGTCCACCAGTCGCTGCAAGGTGACCGTGCCGAGCAGGATCCGTTCACGATTCATCGGCCACGGTGTGGTCGGGTCCGACGTGTCATCCCATGCGTCGGCCACCTGGGCGCGCAGGTTGAACCGGCTCGGGCCTCGCGCCAGCCGCTCTTCGAGCTCGGCGGCGAGGTAGCGCTCCGGGAGCGTGCGGCCGTAGGTGTTCACTGTCGGTTGCGTCAGTGTCGCGCCGATCAGGGAGCGAACCGGCTCGCCCGGCCCCTCGGCGTGGACCCCGTCGACCGGTTCCAGGAAGAAGCGAACCATCCGTACCCTGCCGTCGGAGTCCTCGATCGCAAAGGCGTGCACCGCGTGGTACATCGTGCGGGCGTAGCTCTGGGGCGGGCGCAGCATCGAGCTCTCGACGGCAAAACCTTGGGCGGGCCGGTGGAGATTCGCATACGCGAACCCTCCGATGGCACCGGAGGTGGTGACGCCATCCTCCTGGGGAGGGATCGGGCACATCGTGATCAGCGATTTCAGCCGAGCCAGCAGGCTCGGCCGCCTGACCTTCTGGGGCAGCATGGCCTTCTGGAACGCGATGAAATGCTCGAGCGAGCGGCTCATGAACACCGGGACCGATGCACACAAGAGGTCGGTCATCACCATCGGTCCAGCTTGACGCTCGACGATGGCATCATCGTCGGTCCCGTCGGGTGCCGCCTCGCCCGTACCGGTGTGTCGGTTGCCTCCATCGACCTCGACGAGGGTGCCACCGACGTAGAAGCGGATCGCCATGCCGCGCACCTGCAGGCGTCCGTCGGGATCGTTCTGACCGTTGCCGTTGGAGAAGCGGACGCGCACCGGTGTCTCGGTGCCGCGGATGAAGTGCGGCGCCTTGCAGTACTCCGCAGCGACATCGGTGGGCCGGAACCAACCGACGGCTCCGATGCCCACGGAGTGAACCGGGCGGGTGCCGATCGCGTGATCGGGGAAGTCGTCGGACAAGAGGTCGAGGGCCTCCGCCACGAGGTTGTCCGTGACCGCGCGCTCGGCGGCGAGGTCCTCGTCGTTCCGAGTGCGATCGGATGCCCCTATCGATGCCATGGAAGACGGTACCCATAATCGGGCGGTGGCCTCAAGGGCTAACGTCCCCGACCACGAGACGATCGCGGGCGACGGGTATGGGAGCGTTGTGATGGGGATTGCCGAGCGACTGCTGACGGGCGCACTGCTGCAGTACTGGAAGCGGCGCGAACCGCCCCCGAATCCCCAAACGGTGTTCTCGATGAATCCATCCGACAACATCCAGCGGACGATGAACCTGATCATGCCGCTCGCCGACCCCTCGCCGCTCGGCAAGGCGCAGTTGGTGCAGACGCTCGCCGCCGCGGTGCATGAGGTGACGGCCGGGCTCAACAACACACAGATCGTCCACAACGGTCGATTCACGATCGTGGGCGACCACCTCGTGATGTTCAGCGTGTACGACGGCGACTTCTCCGACTACATCCGCGACTTCATCTACAACATCGGTTCAGCCTTCGACGGCATCATGAAGTTCGTCGTCGACCCACCGCGCACCCCGGTGGAGGACTTCCCGGACGAGTTCGTCGAATGGGTACGAACACACGACGCGGTGCAGCTGCCGTACCAGGACATCGCCTCGCTCAACCCCGCGAGCGATCCGGATCTGACGAAGTTGGGACGGCGGTTGGCGGTGCTCCTCGACGCATACCCGCACGCCCAACTGTTCTCGTATCTCGCCTACCCAGGTGCGACGGCTGCGCAGACCCGGGCAGCGCTCGAGCAGGGGTGGTGACCGCCGTGCCGACGGAGGGCAACATCACACGACGGCGGCGGCACCTGCGCGGTCCCGGGTTCGGCATCGACGACCCCGCCACGCTGGCCGACATCCAGGGCAACATCCTCGCCGGCTACCGCGCCAGCCACGTGAGGCATCTCGTGGTGCGTGTCGGCGATCCGACCGCTGCCCGGGCCTTCATCGGTGCGGTCGTATCGGGCCGCAGCGACGTACCCCAGGTGATGACCGCGGTGTCGTGGCAGCAGAAGCCGGTCACCTGCCTCAACGTCGCGATCACCCACACCGGACTCGTTGCGTTGGGTCTCGACGAACGGTCGCTGCAAACCTTCCCGTACGAATTCCAACAGGGAGCGGCGGCCCGCGCCCACAAGGTGGGCGACGTCGGCGCCAGCGAACCGGAGCAGTGGCTCGACGGACTCGGCAACCCCGATCGCGCCCACCTCATGTGGTCGATCCATGCGCTGTCCGACCTGCGCGACCTGGAACGGGTGGCATCGACCCTCGAGGCGATATGGCTCGAGTCGCGTGCATTCGTCGTGACCTCGCGACTCGACGCCGCCACGTTCGACACCTACCCGGGGCACACCGCGGCCGAGGGTGCCACCGTGCACTTCGGCTACCGCGACAGCATTTCCCAGCCCAGGTTCCAGCTGCCGAACGCAGACGTCGGCCTCGCCGATTCGCAACCGTTGGCACCCGTCGGTGCGGTGCTGCTGGGAGAGGAGTACGCGACACCGTTCCCCGACATCGCGTGGCAGATGCCGAAGGCGTACCACGGGACCGAGGAGGTCGAGTTCGGCCGGAACGGTTGCTTCAACGCCTTCCGCATGCTGCGGCAGGACGTCGTGGGGTTCGAACGGTTCCTCGTCGACACGGCCGACCAGATCAATCGGGTCCTCGACGCCCGCTATCCCGGTCGGAACGAGGGACAACCGCCTCGGGGCGAAGCCGGCATGGTGTGGGACAGAGAGCGCGTCGCGGCCAAGCTGATGGGCCGCTGGCGCAACGGTGTGCCGCTCTCACCGTCGCATCGATCCGGCGTTGGCGGCGAGGACTTCCGTGGACCCGGCATGCCCGAGGTGGGCGACGAGACGCAGTTGAACGACTTCGACTACCCCGACACCAATGCCGCATTCGACGATTCCGACGGGACGAGGTGCCCGTTGGGCGCCCACATCCGACGGGGCAACCCGCGGGGAAGTCGCATCGTCGAGCGCAGCGCCAACTACACCCGACCGATCGTGCGTCGAGGGATGCCGTACGGCCCACCGTGCGACCTGACCAAGGACGGCGCGGCCGACGGGCCGGAGGTCGAGCGTGGTCTGATCGGGAACTTCCTGTGCGCCAGTCTGGTGGCGCAGTTCGAGGCGATCATGTACGACTGGATCAACCTCGGGTTGCACGATCCGCGCCTCACGGGCACCAACGACGTGGTGATCGGGGCCAACGTGCCGCGCGAGAGTCGCTTCGAGATCCCCCTCGCCGGGACCGACCCCGACGATCCCGGCGCGCTGGACCCGCCGATCGTGGTGACCGGCTTTCCGTCGTTCACCACCACCAGGGTCGGTCTCTACCTCTTCGTCCCGTCGCTGACCGCTCTGCGATTCCTGGCAGATGCACCCTCCAACTCCCGCCTGCGCCTCCCGAAGGGCACACCCCGCCGGACGGCGGATGGGACGGGCGACGGCTCGGGTGACGTGGCGGTGGTCGCGGATCCCCCCGAGCGACCGCTGCGCTGGCGTGTGCGACGTCGGTTCTGGAATCGCCTGGCGATCTTGAAGTTCAAGGGGCAGAAGGCCACGGTCATCCGGCCGCCTGGCGATGCGTTGGCTCACGTCGCACTCGTACCGTTCGTCACCCGGCATCCCAAGATCCCCATCGACGACCTGGCGCTGGCCGAGCGGCTTCCTGACGACGAGGTCGATCGGGCCAAACAGGTGTTCACCACGTTCCAACACGCGCTCGTTCGTTGGTACCCACCCATGGTGGCAGGGTTGCCAGAGGTGCCCGCCGACGGTGAGGCGGCGTTGGCGGCTGCGTACACACCAGCGCATCGCCGGTGCTTTCCCGCGCCGGTGCGGCCCGAGGGGATGGCCGATCTCGGCGTACTGGCCGTCGCCAGCCCGTATGCGTCATACCTCGTCGCCAGCGGCGACGGATCGTTCCGGTGGGACGTGACGCACCTCGGCGACTTCGAGGTGCACCAGGGACTGCGGCCGCTAGGCGCACTGGTCGATTTCTCCCTCGACCACGCCACCGGCAGCCTGCATGCTGCACGGATCGAAACGTCGCTCGGCGTTGCCGTGCCAGGCTCGCTCGCGTGGGCCGACGCACAACGCATGGCCGTGTGCAGCATCACCACGCACGCTTCGCTGATCCGCCACTTCAACTGGCTCCACCTGGTGGCCGGGCCGGTGCTCGAAGCTGCGACGCGCAACCACCTGCCGACGGCTCATCCGTTGTGCCGGTTCGTGTGGATGCACGTGTTCGGCACTCACGCCGGCAACGAACTGGTCACCGAGATCCTCATGTCGAAAGGAGGGGAGTTCGACTCGATCTTCAGCTTCAGTCATCGCGGCAAGTGCGAGCTCTTCGAAGCGACACTCGGTCAGTTCGACCTTGCGTCGATCAACCCGCGCACCGACGCCGCTCGTCGAGGCGTGGCCGAGTTGGCGTCGCCAGCGCGAGAGAACTGGACCGCCTTGTACGACGTGTGCCTCGCACACGCTCGCCGGTACCTCACCGCGTACTACACGTCCGACGACGCCGTCGCCAATGACGGACCGCTCCAGGCATGGATCGGCGAGCTCGAGCAACGGCTCCCTCACGGCGTCACCGGCGTCATCGGTTCGGTTGCCGATCGGGACGGCGTCGCCGCGCTCCTGGCAACGGTGCTCTACCTCGCCACGGTCGAACACGAGATCACGGGCAGCGGCGTGTGGGACTACCAGCTCTGGCCCGATTCGTCGCCCGTGCGCATCTCGGCCGACGGCAGGCGCGTGCCGCTCGACGTGTACCAACGGCTGGTGAACGCGAACTTCAACCTCAACGTCCACCGCACGATGCTGCTCGACGACACGATGGCGGCGATGGCCCTCGATCGCCGGGGTGTCACAGCGTTCGTGCAGTTCCAGCAGGACCTGCTCGCCCTGCAGGCCGATCTCGATCGCAGCCCGGCGTGCCCGTGGCGCCTCGAACCCCGTCGACTGAAAGCGAACATCAACGCATGACGACCGCTGAGGACAGCATGGGACACGGCCCGGATGACGGCATCGAACCTGGCGTCGCATCTCACCGAGGTGCCGACGAAGGGCTGCCGACTGCCGCGAACCAGATCTCGAACTGGACGCAACCGCGCGACGAAGGCGTCCGCCAACTCGAGATGGGCCACGCAGCCGAAGCGAGGTTGCTCCTCGCAGCGGCCGCGACGCGCGATCCGAGTGGCGAGTCGGCGTCGCTCCTCGGTCTCGCCCACTTCCGGTTGGAGCAGTACGACCGTGCTGCCGAGCACTACGCCAACGCCCTGGCGATCGACCCCACCAACGTCGACTGGCGTGAGATGCGCGACCGATCGATCGCCAACGCCCACGCCGAGGTGCACGTGTTCGTGCCGGAGATCCAACACCTCGAACGCGAGACGCTGTTGGCGCCACCGCCGGTGCCGAGACTGCCCGAGCCGTTCCCCGACCGACCGCCGGGCCTGTTGAGCCGGCTGCGTGTCGACGCCGGAAAGGCGATCGGCGACGTGTTCGGCAAGGGATTCGAGGCTGCGACCCGCATCGCCGGGAGGAAGACGAATGGCGCGGTGTGGACCATCTGGTCGGACAAGGGTGTCCATGCAGGGGTGCTGACGCTCGCACACATGCGCGAGACGCTGATGAAGCACAACCTCCGGTCGACCTATCCGCCCGGCGCACTGATCGGATTCGCCGATCCGAAGCTCACGCCACCACCCGGGGTCACCCACTTCCGAACGGCGGACGGCACCTGGAACCGGTTGGACGATCCGAAAGAGGGCGCGGCCGGCACTCGCTTCCTGCGCAATGTGGCGAACTCGTCGATCCACCCGGCCGATGACGACGACCTGATGACGCCCAACCCGCGCCTCGTGAGTCGAAAGCTGCTCAGCCGAAGGGTGGCCGATGGCGAACCGGTGGTGCAGGAGGTGCCGTTCCTGAACCTCCTCGCCGCGTCGTGGATCCAGTTCCAGAACCACGACTGGGTCACCCACGGCGAGAACCTGATGGACGAGTTCATCGAGGTGCCGCTCGCCGAGGACGACCCTGCGCGCCGACGTTTCCATCAGGATCGGATCATGATCGGCCGCACCCAGCCCGATCCGACACGGCTCCCGGAGGGCGAGACCACGCCCGTCACGTTCATCAACGAAGTCACCCATTGGTGGGACGGCTCACAGATCTACGGCAGCGATCAAGCGACGCAGGATCGCCTGCGCAGTCACGTGCTCGGCAAGATCCAGCTCACCGACGACGACCGATTGCCGCTCGTGAACGGCGTCGAGGACAGCGGCATGGTGCGCAACTGGTGGGTCGGCACCGCGATGTTGCACACGCTGTTCGCCCGCGAGCACAACGCGATCTGTGATCGTCTCCACGCGAACTACCCGACGTGGGACGACGAGCGGTTGTTCAACGTGGCGCGGCTGGTGAACGCTGCGGTGATGGCGAAGATCCACTCGACCGAGTGGACGCCGGCGATCCTGCCCAATCCCTCGTTGGCCCTCGGGCTCAACGCGAACTGGTACGGCCTGCTCACCTACATGTTCCGCAAGGGTGCGGATCGAAAGACCGTGGCGACGTTCAACGTGGCGAGCCCCGAGCTCGGCGGGCTGGTCGGCAACCACATCGAACGCCATGGCCAGCCCTACGGACTCGCCGAGGAGTTCGTCGAGGTCTATCGACTCCACTCGCTGCTCCCCGAGCACCTTCACCTCCGCAACCACGCAACCGGCGAGTCGATCGAGGAGATGCCGGTGCCTGCCACCAGGCAGGCCGGATCTGCCAAGACCACCGGCGAGATCGGCCTGGTCGATCTCTTCTACTCCTTCGGCAACCAGCACCCCGGTCAATTGGTGCTCAACAACTACCCCGCGTTCATGCAGGAGTTGAGCGTGCCGGGCAATCCGCTGTTCGACATGGCGACCGTCGACATCGTTCGGGCCCGCGAGCGAGGGGTACCGCGTTACAACGAGTTCCGCCGCCAGATGGGTCTGCAACCGATCCGGAGCTTCGACGACCTCACCCCTGACAAGGACGCCGTGGCGGCAATCCGCGAGGTGTACGGCGACAACGTGGAGCTGCTCGATCTCATGGTCGGCACGCTCGCCGAGGCGCACCGGCCGGCCTACTTCGGATTCGGCGAGACGATGTTCCAGATCTTCATCATCAACGCGAGCCGGCGCCTGCAGGCCGACCGCTTCTTCACCGACGACTATCGCGTGGAGGTGTACACCAAGGAGGGAATGGACTGGGTGGACGCCACGACGTTCAAACAGGTGCTCTTGCGGCACTTCCCAGAGCTTGCGACCACCGGGCTCGCCAACGTCACCAACGCCTTCGAGCCGTGGGACACCGATGAGTTGCTGTCCCGCGAACGACATCCGCTGCGGGCGTGCGACCCGGACCTGAAGCACGACCCCTGGACGGGCGACTCGTTCAGATGACCGATCCCGAACCCGAGGGCGAGGAAGCGATGGCAGCCGACCGGAACGTGGCGACATTGCGGTACGTCAACGGTGTGTTCAAGGGGGGCGGTGCCAAGGGAGTCGCGTACGCCGGCGCCTTGCACGCGGTGCGCGAGCGCGGACTGTGGTTCAAGAGCGTCGCCGGTGCGTCGGCTGGCGCGGTCACGGCCACGCTCATCGCCTCGGGCATGGGGCCCGACGAAGTGCAGCTGGCGGTCCCGCTGGCGCTGCAGTCGGCGCGGGCATCGTGGATCAGGCGGCTCATCTCAGCCGCCCTCGGACGACGCTCGTCGATCTACGAGAGCCATGGGATCCGTGATTGGCTGGACGCCACCCTCCGCACGCGCATCAAGAAGACCGCCGCCGGACCGGTGACGTTCGCGGAGCTCCACGCCGCCACCGGGATCGAGTTGTACGTGCTTGCGATGGATCTCGCCAACAGCCACCCGATGGTCTTCAGCCGGCGGACCACACCCGACGTCGACGTAGCGGGTGCTGTCGCCGCGTCGTCGGCGATCCCCGGCGCGTTCCCAGCCGGCCGCGGCGTGTTCATGTCACCGGCACACGGGGCCACGGTGCACGCACTCGTCGACGGCGGCACATGGGCGAACTACCCGTCGTTCGTGTTCCAGGACCGCTCGTTCCGTACCTGGTTGCGAGCGACCAGCGAGGCACGCACGACATGGGCTGATGCCGACGAGCAGAAGTGGGACGAGGAGAGCTCCCGTGCCTTGGTGGGATTCGTGCTCGGCGGGCCCGAACCCCTGTCGGAGCGGGCGCTCATCGGCATGGTGCCGGTGCACGGGCCGGAGGTGGACGCACGGTTCGACCGCGGCCCCACGTACAGCTCGTCCAACAGAGCGCTCTATCTGATCGACCTGCTGCTCTCCAGTGGCCCGGTTCGGCTGATGGTGGTGGTCGCGATGACCACCTGGGTGATCCTCACGTTGCTCGCCTCATCGATCATGGCCAGGCGTCTCTCGGTGTGGTTGGCGCAATGGGTTCCCGATCCGCTGTATCCGCTCGCGCTCGTCGGACTGCTGTCGATGGTGGTGATCGCCGCGGTCGTGGCGATCGGTCTCGTCGTGTCGCTGGTGTTGGTGGGGCGACTGGTTGCCGACACGTTGCTCCCGTCGATGAAGGCGCTCATCGGCGTGCCCACGGGCGTGGCACCGTGGATCGGCATGGGCAGTGACTCGGTAGTGCTCGAGGTGCCCTTCGGCGACCTTTCGACCGTCTCGTTCTCGGTGCCCGATCAGGCGGCGAGGTCGGCCGTCGCCGAAGCACACCGTCAGGTGACCGAACAGCTGTCGCGTCCGGAGATCGGTGAACGGCTCGAACGGTTGCTCAGCCCCGAGAAACACCCCGAGGAGCGCCCCGAGGAGCGGCCCGTGCTCCGGCCGACGGCGGTACCGCCCGCTGTGTTCCCTGATCGTCTCATGCTGCGTGGTGCCCTCTCGATCGTCGGCGCAATGGTCGTCGTCGGTGGTCTCGGGTGGTGGGGCGTGAACATCGTCGATGCGAGCGGTGTGCCCGCAATCCTCGGCTCACTCCTCGCCGGCATCCTGGTCGGTGGTGCGGCGATGGTCTCTGTCGGCGGACGCGCCTCGGCGCTCGCCGGTGCCAGATCGCGACTCGGCGTGATGCCGTCCGACCGGCGGCGAACCAACACCATGATGGCGTTGGCTGCGCTCGCAGGGTTCGCGCTCATTGTCGGGGGTGCTGTCCTCTCCTGGGTGGCCATGCAGGACCGGAACGACAGCACGTCGATGGCGATCGTCGTGTCCGGTCAAGATGACGGTGCGTACACCGTGGAGATCAGAGGTCACGACACACCAGTGACGCT
>JAYSLK010000522.1:0-2033 GCA_043725585.1 Actinomycetota bacterium | reverse complement strand
TGTCGAAGCAGCACTTCTTCCGCTTCCCGCTGGTGGGCTGGATGATGCGGATGGCGGGCGACATCCGCCTGGTGCGCGGCGAGCGCGACAGCGTGATCCAGGCGATGGCAGCTTGCAAAGACCGTCTCGACAAGAAGACGAGCGTGATGATCTTCCCGGAAGGCACCCGATCGAGAGACGGCGAGCTGAAGCAGTTCAAGGACGGAGCCTTCCGCCTCGCGATCGAGAACCAGGTTCCGATCCTGCCCCTGGCGGTGAACGGTGCATACGACGCGATGGTGAAGGGCGACTGGCGCTTCGGAGTGAGCGACGCGGAAGTTCGCGTGCTCGCGCCCATCAGCACCGAAGGCCTCACCCTCGATGATCTCCCAACGCTGCGGGAGCAAGCGCATCAGGTGATCGCTGACGCGGTGCACGACATGCGCGGCACGCGACGCCCAGGGCTCCCCACATGATCGTGGGCAACCGATTGCAGGTGCACAACGAGGTGGCCGACGCTCTGAGCGACGGTCGGCCGGTCGTGGCTCTCGAGTCGACGATCATCAGCCATGGGATGCCGTATCCCACCAACGTCGCGATGGCCACCGAGGTCGAGGCGATCGTGCGGGCCCACGGAGCCGTACCGGCGACCATTGCAGTGCTCCACGGAGTCGCTCACGTCGGCCTCTCCGCAGAGCACCTCGAACTGCTGGCCACGCACCCCGAGGTGCACAAGGCCACCACTCGCGACCTGCCGTGGCTGCTGGCGACCGGCAAGCATGGTGCCACCACCGTTGCCGCAACGATGCGACTCGCCGCCCGTGCCGGTATCCGCGTGTTCGCCACCGGGGGCATCGGCGGCGTGCACCGTGGCGCAGCTCAGAGCTTCGACATCAGCGCCGACCTCACCGAGATGGCCGCGGTGCCGGTGGCCGTGGTGTCGGCCGGTGTGAAGTCGATCCTCGACATCGGCCTCACCTTGGAGCGGATGGAGACCCTCGGCGTTCCGGTGGTGGTGAACGGCAGCGACGATTTTCCGTCGTTCTACTCGCGCACGAGCGGTTTCGCTGCGCCGCGGCGGCTGGACGGCGCGGCCGAGATCGCCCGCTTCCTGCACGCTGCGTGGGGACCCGCCTTGAGCCTGACCAGCGGAGTCAGCATCGCCAACCCGATCCCCGAGGGCGACGAGATCCCTGCCGACGAGATCCGCCAGGTGATCGAGGACGCCCTCGCCGAGCTCGATCGCCGTGGTGTGGTCGGCCAGGACGTCACGCCGTTCCTGCTCGCCGACGTGGTCGAGCGCACGGGAGGCCGCAGCCTGTCGGCGAACCTCGCCCTCGTGCGCAACAACGCCACGCTCGCCGCCCAGATCGCGGTCGAGTACGCAGCACTCCTCGCCGGGGCAGTCGCCGCCGACTGACGGTTCAGGGACGGGCAACGGTGTGAGGCACGCACCCGGGCGCATCGTCGAGATCTCGCCATGGTGTGCGATCATGCGTCAACGTCGCGCGGTCGATCCGGTCGAGCCGGAACATGCGGCCCGCCTCGCGGAGCCGGCACCAGCCGATCGGATACCACCCATCGGCTGCACCGGTGAAGCCCGTCGCTTCCACCGCTCGTGTCGTCGAGACCCCGGCTGCATCGATGTAGCGGATGCGGATGACCGACCGATCGCGCACCGCCGCCTCGACGGCACGCTGCGCGGCCGGTCGAGCCCGACCTCGGCGCCGCCACGGCGTTCTTCACCGCGTTGCTCGGCCGCGAGCCCTACTTCGACGAACCGTTCTACGTCGGCTACGACGTCGGCGGGTTCGAACTCGGTCTCTGGCCGGCAGGCGACCCGTCGGTCGGCCCGGTCACCTACTGGGGCGTCGACGACATCGATGCCGACCTGGCGCACGCGCTGTCAGTCGGTGCAACCCAGAGAGGCGAGATCACCGACGTGGGCCAGAGCATCCGCATGGTCGACCTCACCTCGCCGACCGGCGACGTGTTCGGTCTGATCGAGAACCCGAACTTCGTGGGCGGCACTCCCCCGCACACGTACGCGGGGC
>JAYSLK010000521.1:0-6978 GCA_043725585.1 Actinomycetota bacterium | reverse complement strand
TTCATGGTGTGTCGACGATCCTGCCGTTCCTCGACGATCCCAACGTGATCGCCGTGGGCGAGGCCGGCCTCGACCACTACTACGACCACTCGCCACGCGACGCCCAACGGGCTGCGTTCGCCGACCAGATCCAGCTGGCCCACGAACGCAGGCTGCCGCTGGTGATCCACACGCGCGATGCGTGGGCCGACACCTTCGACATCCTCGACGCCGAAAGAACGCCCGAGCGCACCGTGTTCCACTGCTTCACCGGCGGACCCGATGAAGCCAAGGAGTGCCTCGACCGAGGGGCGTACCTGTCGTTCAGCGGCATCGTCACGTTCAAGACGGCGACCGATCTCCAGGCCGCGGCTCGCCTGTGCCCGTCGGATCGGCTGTTGGTCGAGACGGACAGCCCGTTCCTGGCACCGGTTCCCCATCGGGGACGAACCAATCAGCCGGCCTTCGTCGGGCACGTGGCCCGCTTCGTCGCCGACCTGCGTGACGTGCCGCTCTCGGAGTTCGCTGCTGCCACCGTGGCTGCCACACGCTGCGCCTTTCCGGCGTTGGGGGCTCGGGACCACTGAGCTCGGCTGCTCACCGACAGGTAGCGCACAGCACGCCGGGCCGTCGAACGCTGCAGGAAGCCTGTTCGATCTGCGACCCGACCTGCCCTGGTGCCTTGCCTTTCACCGTTGTAGTTCGTAGCCTTTTCGTCATGGACGTCCACGAACGCCGGCGAGTCGTCCTGGCCACGGCATTCACCGTCGTCGCCCTCCCCGCGATCTGGCTGTTCGATCGCGACGATCCTCCTGCGTCGTCGAGTGTGGCGGCCGCCGGCATCCCCGCCCCGGAGGTGGGCGAAGCGGCAGCCGAGGTGACCTTCGACACGGAGGTGCCCGTGTTCCTCGACAACACCGTCGTCGTCGCAGCGCCCGCCGTGATCGACGTCGCGCTCCCCGATGCACCCGGCCCCAACGAGATGACCGGCAACGCGAGCTACAAACGATTCGACGCCGCCCTCGAGAAGAAGTGCTCGGCGCCACAGGCACCGTCGGGTGTGCTGCTCACGATCACCAACATCGACAACGGTCTGTCGATCACCTGCCGGAACACGATGGGCGTCTCCATCCCCTACGGCATCACCGTTGGCATCGACACCGACCTCTTCATCGAGTTGGCCGATCTGGCAGATTCGCCAGTCCCGATCCGGCTGTCCTGGTAGCCGGCGTCGATCCCCGGCACCCGCAGCAAACCGTGCTCTCCCGAGTCGACGTCACCCGCCTCCTCGCCGACCACGGCCTTGCCGCGCGCCGCGACCTGGGCCAGAACTTCGTCGTCGATCCCAACACGGTGCGGCGCATCGCCCGCCTGGCCGGCGTGGGACCGGGCGACCACGTGATCGAGATCGGCGCCGGGCTGGGCTCGCTCACGCTGGCCCTGGCCGAGACCGGTGCAACGGTTCGGGCGATCGAAGTCGATCGAGGCGTGGTACCGGTGCTCCGCGACGTGGTTCGCGACTGTCCGAACGTGACCGTGATCGAGGCCGACGCGATGCACCTCGACTGGGCGGAGATGCTGGCGGGCCACGACCGCTGGGTGCTCGTGGCCAACCTGCCGTACAACGTCGCTACGCCACTCGTGCTCGACCTGCTCGACGACGTGCCAGCGATCGCACGCATGCTCGTGATGGTGCAACGTGAGGCCGCCGAGCGCTTTTGCGCGTCACCGCGCACCTCGGCCTACGGCGCCGTGACGGTCAAGATCGCCTACTGGGCGACCGCCCGCATCGCCGGGCTCGTCCCTGCGAGCGTGTTCGTGCCCAAACCGAACGTCGAGTCGGCCCTGGCCGAGATCACCAGGCGGGCCGAGCCGGCCACCCCGGTCGACCCCGCGCAGCTCTTCCATCTCGTCCGCACGGCGTTCGGGCAGCGACGGAAGATGCTGCGCCGATCGCTCGCTGCGATCGTGACGCCGGAGGTGTTCGAAGCGGCGGGCATCGACGCACAGCGACGTCCCGAAGAGCTCGACGTCGTCGAATGGGGCCGGCTGGCCGACGCCTGGTCGGCCAGGCAACCATGAGTCGGGACACGATGCATGCACAGACCGCGGTCGCGACGGTCGAGGCGCCAGCCAAACTCACCCGCACCCTGCGCATCGTCGGCGTACGCGACGACGGCTACCACCTCATCGATGCCGAGATGGTCACCCTCGAGTTGGCCGACGTGCTCACCATCGACCCATCCGGCATCGGGCTGTCCGCCGACGGTCCGTTCGCCGCCGGCATCCCCCTCGACGGCAGCAACCTCGTCGCGAAAGCACTCCGGCTGACGGGCCGCAGCGCGCACGTGAACCTCCACAAGCGCATCCCCCACGGCGGCGGGCTCGGGGGCGGCTCCGCCGATGCCGCTGCCGTGCTGCGTTGGGCCGGCTACGACGACCTCGTTGCGTGTTCGACGCTGGGCGCCGACATTCCGTTCTGCGTGCACGGCGGTCGGGCACGGGTCACCGGTATCGGTGAGGTGCTCGAACCATTGCCACCGGCGATGCTCACCTTCACCCTCGTCGTGCCGCCCCTCGCAGTCAGCACTCCTGCGGCATATCGAGCGTGGGACGGCCTCGGCGGACCCACCGCCGACGGTCCGAACGACCTCGAGCCCGCTGCGATCGCAGTCGTACCCGAGTTGGCGGCGTGGCGCGACCGGATCGGCGACATCGTCGGCACTTCCCCGGTGCTGGCGGGGAGCGGCGCGACGTGGTTCGTCGACGGACACCATCTCGACCTGTTGGCGCTCGAACCCGAGGCAACGGTCGTGTTCACCCAGACCAGAGTCTGAGATCCCTGCGCTCGTCAGCGACGTTGGCGGCCGGAGATGGGCCATGACGCGACAGCGGCCCCGGCACAGCGGGTTGCTGTGGGGGCCGAAGCGTGTGAGGCCGGCACGGATCCGGCTGGAACGGTTGACTACTTCTTGCCGCGTTGACGCGCGTGACGGGTTCGGCGAAGCATCTTCTTGTGCTTCTTCTTCCGCATGCGCTTGCGACGCTTCTTGATCAGAGAACCCATAGCTCGTGAGACGCTATCGGGCGCGGGCATCGATGCCAAGCGTGGTTCCAGGTTGTTGGCTTCGGCTGTTGCTCGCGTTCGTTGCGTCGAAGTGATCCGGTCAGGGCGGGACCGCGCCGATATCCTCTCAGCGTCCATCCGGGGTCGTTCAATGGCAGGACAGCGGTTTTTGGTGCCGCCTATAGAGGTTCGAATCCTCTCCCCGGAACTGCTTCGGAACTGCTTCGGAACTGCTTCGGAACTCCACCGGGATGACGCAGGGATGACGCAAGGATGACGCAGGGATGACCTGCCGACGTCGCACCTGTGCGATAGAACGGTCACATGGGAGTCTCTGCCATCGTTCTCGCTGCCGGCGAAGGGTCGCGGATGCGGTCGTCGCGACCCAAGCCGCTGCACATGATCTGTGGGCGCGCCATGGTGATGCACGTCATCCACGCGCTCGAAGGGCTGAACGTCGACCGCACGGTGCTCGTCGTCGGTCACGGTGCCGAACGGGTCACGAAGAAGGAGCAAGAGCAGGCCCCCGCGTGGGCCAACGTCAGCTTCGTCGAGCAGACGGTGCAGCGAGGCACGGGCGACGCGGCGATGGTGGGCATGACGGTCATCCCGGGCGACGACCTCGACGACGACTCCACCGTGCTCATCCTCCCTGGCGACACACCGCTGCTCACGCCGCAGACGTTGGAGGGTCTCGTCGCCACCCATCTCGCCAACGGGCATGCCGCCACGGTCACCACGAGCGTGCTCGACGATCCCACCGGCTACGGGCGTCTGGTTCGCGGACCTTCGAAGTCCGGCGAAGGGCGCGTCTTGCGCATCGTCGAACAGCGCGACGCCACCGACGATGAGCGAGCCATCCGCGAGGTGAACATGGGCATGTATGCATTCCGCCGCGACCTGCTCGGTCCGGCGCTGAGACACCTCTCCCCCGACAACGCCCAAGGGGAGTACTACCTCACCGACGTCATCGGCGTCCTCGCCAGCATGGGCCACCGCATCGGTAGCTTCGAGGCTCCCGAGGCCGAGACCCAAGGCGTCAACGACCGCTGGCAGCTCGCGCTCGCCGAACGCGAGCTGCGCAGTCGGGTGAACCGTGGCTGGCTGCTGGCCGGCGTCACGATGCTCGATCCGCGCCAGACCTTCCTCGATGTCACCGTGCAGCTCGGTCGCGACGTCACCGTGTACCCCGGCACGATCCTCCAGGGGGACACCGTCGTCGGCGATGGCTGCGAGATCGGTCCCGACACCCGGTTGGTCGACTGCCGGGTGGGGGCCAACAGCGTGGTCGAGCAGACCGTCGGTCACGACGCGGAGATCGGAGAGGGCGCACGGGTCGGCCCATATGCGCATCTTCCCGCAGGCAGCGCGGTCGCTGGGGGCGCCACCACCGGAGCGTTCTACACTGCACCCACGGCCTGACGCCACGGGCCCGACTCACTCAGAAAGCAGCCTCGACCATGGAGAAGGTCACCACCAAGCGGATGTCGTTCTACTCGGGACGAACACATCCCGCTCTGGCGGAGGAGGTGGCAATGCACCTCGGTGTCTCGCTCGGCGACGCCAACATCGTCGAGTTCGCCAACGGCGAGGTGCGGCCCCGATTCACCGAGAGCATCCGCGGTACCGACGTGTTCATCATGCAGACCCATTACGGCTGCGACGGTCGGAGCATCAACGACTCGATCATGGAGCAGTTGATCATGATCGACGCAGCCCACCGAGCGTCGGCCAAGCGCATCACCGCCGTCTGCCCGTTCTACGGCTACGCCCGCCAGGACCGCAAGGCCGAAGGCCGCGAGCCGATCACCGCCAAGCTCATCGCCGACTTGTTCAAGGCCGCCGGCGCGAAGCGGATGGTGTCGATCGACCTGCACAGCGGCCAGATCCAGGGCTTCTTCGACGGTCCGGTCGACCATCTCACCGCGATGCCGGTGCTCGAGCAGTACATCCGGGCCAACGCCGAGAACCCGGTGATCGTGTCGCCCGACGCCGGCCGCATCAAAGTGGCCGAGCGCATGGCCCAGCACCTCACCGACAAGGGCGCCGATCTCGCGTTCATCTACAAGCGCCGGCCAAAGGGAACCGCGAACGTGGCCGAGGCGAAAGAGGTCATCGGCGATGTCAGCGGTCGTCTGTGCATCCTGACCGACGACATGATCGACTCCGGCGGCACCATCTGCGCCGCAGCCGACGTGCTCCTTGCCCGTGGTGCCACCGGGGTCTGGGCCATGGCCACCCATGGTGTGCTGAGCGGCCCGGCGATCGATCGGTTGAAGAACTCGCGCATCGATCGGATCGTGCTCACCAACACCCTTCCGTTGCCACCCGAGAAACAGATCGACAAGATCGAGGTGCTCTCGATCGCCCCGCTCATCGCCGATGCCCTCAACGCCGTGTTCGACGACACGAGTGTGAGCGACATCTTCGGCGGCGAGAACCAGGCCTGACGGGGCCCGACCGACTCGTCGGCGGCGACCCGCCCGTCGAGGGCATCCGCCTCACGGGGTGGGTGGCGATTCCGGCGGGCATCCCGATAACATCGCAGGCTGTCCTGCATCGCTTCCGAATGCACGCTCTGATCGAGGCTCTGTCATGTCGCAAACCAAGCTCGTCGCCACCGTCGGCCGCCCCACCGGCTCTTCCTCGTCTCGGCGCCTGCGCGCCGACGGCCACATCCCGGGTGTGCTCTACGGCCGTGGCATGACCCCGATCAGCGTCACCGTCGAGCGGCGCGACCTGCGCCTCGCCCTCAGCGGGCCCGCCGGTTCGAACACGGTCCTTGCGCTCGAGGTCGACGGGAAGAGCTACCCGGCCGTCGTCAAGGAGTTGCAGCGTCATCCGATCAGGCGCACCGTCAACCACATCGACTTCCTCCAGGTCAACATGAACGAGGAGATCACGGTGTCGGTGCCCGTGCGCCTCGAGGGCGAGTCGAAGGCAGTGCTCGCCACGGGCGGCATCGTCGACCCTGCTGTCGACACCATCGACGTGCTCACCACCCCGAACAACATGCCGAACGAGTTCGTGATCGACATCACCGACATGCAGCCGCACGATGTGATCCGGTTGGCCGACGTGCCGATGCCGGCAGGCGTCACCGCAGTCGGCGACCCCGACATGCCGATCGTCACCGTTCTCACCAACCGCGCCAGCATCGAAGCCGCTGCAGCAGCCTCCGCCGAGGGTGGCGAGGGCGAAGCCGGCGAAGCCGCCGCCGAGTGATGTCCGCCTTCGGGCACATCATCTCCTGACCGTCTCTCCGACTCGAGGCTCCACGTGTCCGTCCAGGCGCTGGTCGTTGGGCTCGGCAACCCTGGAAAGCAGTACGAGCGCACGCGCCACAACGTGGGTGCGGAGGCGATCGACGAGCTCGCCAGACGCGCCGGCGTGGTGCTCAAGTCGGGTCGTGACCACGCGACCGTCGCCGACGCCACCCTGCGCGGCGTTCGGGTCGTGCTCGCGTTCCCGCTGACGTTCATGAACGACAGCGGTCAGGCGGTTCGTCCGCTCATGAAGCGCCACGGGCTCACGGAGCCGGCGCAGCTGATCGTCGTCCACGACGAACTCGATCTTCCGCCTGGCGTGGTGCGGGTGAAGGTGGGCGGCGGTCTGGCGGGCAACAACGGTCTGCGCAGCATCACAGCACATCTGCACACCCAGGACTACGCGCGCGTTCGCATCGGCATCGGCAAGCCGCCCTCGAAGGACAAGGGGGCAGGACACGTGCTGTCGAAGCTGCCGCCAGCGCAGCGAGCACTGCTCGACGTTGCCGTGCAACACGCGGCCGATGCCGTGGAAGTGCTGCTCGCCGAAGGCGTCGAGGCAGCACAGCGCATCTACAACTCGCCCACCCTCGACCCGACCCCAGACTGACCCTCAACCCACCCCGGCGATGAGAGATGAGTGCCGGTGCCGCACTCATCTCTCAT
>JAYSLK010000520.1:0-3300 GCA_043725585.1 Actinomycetota bacterium | reverse complement strand
CCATCCGATGAATCAACACACCCTCGACACGACGACGATCCAACTCATCCAACCGACACGAGCACAACAACTCCGCATCAGCCACATCACCAAGACCGGGCAACTCCTCAGGACCCGGCGGATCCGCGACCGACATCGGCGGACACATGTCTGCGTTCATGGTTCAACCCCTTCCCCCCGAACGGGGAACAACGACCCAACATGAGGGACCCACGAATGGGTCCGATGGTTCGTCCCGGGGGAACACGGAACCCCCATCACACTACGCCAGGGGTGTCACACGGCTCCCGAACAGCGACGCCCGTCGGACCGGCGTGATCGTCGCGAGCCCGACGCGTTCTGTGCTGGTGACTGAGCAACGCCACGCTCCGGAGATCGAATCCCATCCGCGGATGCCGCCCAACGTTGCAGCTGGGTACCTAGCATGTGGGCCGAATCGTCATGGCCGCTTCCTCACGCCCCGTCCCGCCGCGCCGCCGGATCAGCCGCCGTCGATACATGGTTCGCCGTCTCGGCGCGCTGGTGTTGCTCGCCGTGGTCGCGATCGGGGTCATCCGAGCTGCCGACGCTCTGGTCGGCAGCGAGCGCACCACCGCGGAGGAGAACACCCCTGGCGGCAGTGTTCCAGCAGACGACACCCCTGCGGCGACCGCGGGGGTCGATTCGTCCGGCGCGGCCGAGCCCGGACCCGCGGTCGACCCGACCGCATCGGTGCCGGCGAACGACAGTGCGACCCCGGTGCCGAGCTCCCTTCCCGACGCTGCGCCGTCGTCCGGAGTGCCATCGGCGGGCGACCCCGCGCTCGTGCTGATCGCGGGTGACTCCGATGCAGGAACGTTCGGTCCGTACCTCGACACGCTGATGGGTGACACCGGTGTGGTCAGGACCCAGCTCGACTACAAGGTCTCGTCAGGCCTGGCCCGCCCTGACTTCTTCGATTGGCCCAATCACTTCCGCGAGATCGTGCCCCAAGTGAACCCGGACATCGTCGTGGTCACCTTCGGTGGCAACGACCCCCAAGGTCTCACCGATGGTGTGAAGGCCGATGGCTCGCCGAACTTCGTCGTGGGAGAGCCGACCGGGGAGGGAGATGAAGAGTGGCGCACCGAGTACGGGCGCCGCGTCGGCGACGTGATGGACTACCTGTCGTCGGAGGGTCGCACACTCGTCTGGGTCGGGATCCCCAACGATGACAGTGCTGACGTCACCATGAGACTCCGAGTACAGGACGAAGTGGTGCGGGCCGAAGCAGCGAAGCGTCCCCAGGTGAAGTTCGTCGATACATGGGCACGCTTCTCCGGACGCGAAGGCGGATGGGCCGAGTTCGTCATCGACCCACGTGACAACCAGGCCAAGGACGTCCGCGCCGAGGACGGCTTCCACTTGAACACGCCCGGTGCCGAGATCCTCGCCCTCGACATCGCCGATGTCATCGTGGCCGACCTGCGAGCGCGCGGCGCCGCGATCTGACCGCTGAGCCGTCCGGCCCATCGCGGAGAGCGCGCCCGCACCGCAGGATGTGGTGTGCCTACGCTTCCCTCATGGCAGTGCGGGTGCGGAGAGGTCATGCGGAAGGCTCGACGAGTCGTACGCGGGCGATGACGATCTCCGCACCTGCGCTGCTCGATCGTTCGACGGCGACGAGTGCACCTGTCCGCAGCCGGCGGCGTGGTGCCACCGTGGTGCGAAAGGCCATGGTCTGGTCGACCTTCGTGCTCGCCGGCATTGCGATCGGTGCCGGCGCTGCCGGCGCTGCCGCGGTTGCAAGCGCCGACCAGTGCGTCGACGAGACGTACCGCTGGGGCGGCGACGTCGAGCTCGGTGGTTTCTCGCTGTCGTCGGTCGTCTCGTACGACACGGGCGTCGACGTGCCGGCCTCGAGCGGGGCGACGCTCGGCGTCGTGGGTGTCTCGGCAGACGGTCTCGATGCAGATGGCTTCGCGCACGCGCTCGTCGTTCACGTCGGAGGGATGCGCGCCACCGCCGGTGCAGCGATCGCAGGTGGGCGAGTGGTGGTGAGCGCACCGTCTCCTGCAGTCGACCCACCCGTCGGATCGCTGCGGATCGTGGGAGCGACCGTGGTGGTGCGCCGGTGCGCCATGGTCGCCAGCGCTGCGGTGGCCCCGGTGGTCCCGGTGGTGACCTCGACTTCGACCGCGCCCCAGGCGCCGACTGCACCCCAGGCACCGGCGGCGCGTGGTGACTCCGGTTCGTCCAGGGTGTCGCTGCCTGCGACCGGCTCGGATGAACGGCGTCACGCCCTCGTCGGAGCGTTGGCTCTTGGCGCCGGGGCAGGGCTGGTGTCGGCGGGTCGTCGCCGCTCGCGTGCGATCTGACGCGACGGGGACGTCACGATCGCGTCAGCGTCATTGCTGGCGGCCCCGGGCTTGGATCGCGGCTCGGCGCGCTTCGACCTGTGCGGGTTTGAACATCGCCTTCCGCCACGCCTTGGAGTCGCGGGCCTCGGTCTCCCATCCGGCAGGCTCGGCGGTGTTCTCGGCATACGTGCTTCGGATCTGACGCACGCCAGGTTGGTCGTTGCCGATGATGTCGGCCGCCAGCTTGCGAGTGAACGGGATCAACTCATCGTGACTCACCACGTGGTTCACGAGGCCCCACTCCAGCGCCTCGTCGGCGAGCATGAAGTTTCCCGTGAAGCTCATCTCGCGGGCGCGTCGCACCCCGATCGCCTGAGGCAGCAGCACGGTCAGACCCCAACCGGGCATCACGCCAACTCGGGAATGCGTGTCACCGAACTTGGCGTGCTCCGACGCGACCAGGAAATCGCAGTTCAGCGCAAGCTCGAAGCCTCCGGTGATCGCGACGCCGTTGATGGCTCCGATGAGCGGCTTGCGCACGCTTGGGAAGGGCCCGCGCACCCCCGACACGTTCGGCGCTCCGTCGGCACCCGAGCCTCCGAGGTTGCCGCCGGTGGAGCCGAGCTCCTTGAGATCGAGGCCGGCACAGAATGCAGGGTCCGTACCGGTGAGGATCACGACGTCCACATCGTCGCGTTCGTCGGCCTCGCGCATCAACGTGGGAAGGAGCTGGAGCACGTGGCTGGACAGCGCATTGCGGGCTGCTGGCCGGTTGAGGGTGATGGTGGCGATGCGTTCGCTCACGTCGAGCAAGACGACATCCGCTGATCCGTCGTTGGCGGGGGTGACGGTGGTGTTCGACATGCGGCGAGTCTGTCAGCCCGCCGACTGCGCCGTGCGAGTCAGGACTCGTCGTCGGCCGGCAGGAACTCGAGCTTCAGGTCGCCGAGCTTCACGAGCATGGCTGCGATCCACCCGCCGA
>JAYSLK010000519.1:0-5024 GCA_043725585.1 Actinomycetota bacterium | reverse complement strand
TGACGTCGATGTCGGGGATGCGCTGCAGCACCTCGTAGGGGCCGATGGCATCGAGTGCGGTGAAGCGGGGGAACAGGGGGATCGCGACGTGCATGGTGGATGGTCCTTCGATGAGGGGAGGTGAGGTGAGGTGAGGTGAGGTGAGGTGAGGTGACGCGAGGTGACGCGACGTGGGGTCAGGCGGCCGAGCCGAAGCGGCGTCGATAGTGATCGGGCGCGACGCCGAGGCGGCGAAGGAACGAGCGGCGCATCGTCTCTGCGGTGCCGAAGCCGCAGCGACGGGCGATCACCACGACCGTGTCCGACGTGTCCTCGAGATGACGTCGGGCGGCCTCGACGCGCACCCGCTCGACGTACTGGCCGGGTGCTTCGCCCACCTCTTCGGTGAACACGCGCGAGAAGTGGCGCGGGCTCATCGCGGCGCGAGCGGCGAGCGTTGCGACACGGTGATCCGCTGCCGGTTCATCCTCGATCGTCTGCTGCACGCCGCGGACGGACGATCGCTCGGCGCGCGGCATCCAGACCGGGGCAGCGAACTGGGTCTGGCCGCCCGGGCGGCGGAGGAACATCACGAGCCATCTCGCCACCGTCTGCGCGACCTCGGTGCCATGGTCGTCTTCCACCATGGCCAGTGCCATGTCGATGCCGGCGGTCACCCCGGCCGAGGTCCACACGTCGCCGGTGCGCGTGAAGATCGGATCGGGATCGACATCGAGCTTCGGGAACTCATCGGCGAGTTGCGCGGCCCGAGCCCAATGGGTGGTGACGGTGTGGCCGTCGAGCAGACCGGCCTCGGCCGCGAGGAACGTACCGGTGCACACCGTGCCGATTCGTCGCGTGTGAGGGGCGATCGATCGCAGCCAGCCGACGAGCGCCTCGTCGGCGCGAGCCGCCTGTACCCCGGAGCCCCCGGTGAGCAACACGGTGTCGATCGGGAGTGCCGGGTCGGGCAGCGGGTCGGTGCCGATCGACAGTCCACTCTCGGACAACACGGGCGTGCCGGTGGCCGACACGACCCGAACGTCGTACGCCGCTGGCTCGTCGGGGTGCTCGCTCTCCAACACCTGGCGGGCGCCGACGAACACCTCGAACGGCCCGACCAGGTCGAGCGCCTGCGTCCCCGGATAGGTCACGATCAGAACTCGTCGCTGTCGCCTGATGCCCATGTCCGCGAGTGTGGCGGCACCGCCATGTGGCGTCAATGTCATGTACCCCTCTGATCGAGTCACACCGGCGCAGCTGAACACCGCCGACGTGTCCGTACACTCGACGACATGGATCTCCGAATCGGCGTCACCCAGTCCCCGCGCGAACTCAGCGTCGAGCTGCCTGACGACACCGACAGTGAGGTGCTGCGGGCGCAGGTCGACGCGGCCATCACCGGAGCGGTCGACGTGCTGTGGCTGACCGACAAGAAGGGTCGCCAGGTCGCCGTCGCCGCGTCGAAGATCGCATACGTCGAGATCGGCACCGCCGAGGGCGACCGCAAGATCGGCTTCGGGGGCTGAGGCGGCTCATCTGACACTGCTCGACCGCCACCTGCTGTTCGTCACCGGCAAGGGCGGTGTCGGCAAGACCACGACCGCTGCTGCGCTGGCTGAGCTCGCGGCGAGCATGGGGAAACGGACCCTCGTCTGCGAGATGGACGCAAAGGGCGCACTCGCCGCAGCGTTCGATGTCGTCGCACTCCAGTTCCAGGCCACAGAGGTCGCTGAGAACCTGTTCGCGATGGAGATGAACACCGAGGACTCGCTGCGCGAGTACCTGCGTCTGTTCGTGCGCATCCCGCTGGTCGGGCGCATCGGTCCGCTCGCTCGCACGTTCGACTTCGTGGCCGACGCGGCGCCCGGCGTGAAGGAGATCCTGGCCGTCGGCAAGATCTGCTACGAGGTCCGCGAGCGGCACTACGACCTCGTGATCGTCGATGCCGAAGCGAGCGGTCACATCGTGGCCCAGATCGGTGCGCCGTTGGCCATCCGGCAGTTGGTGCAGGTGGGGTTGGTGCGCGATCAGACGAACTGGATGATCGACATCCTCGACGATGCGGCCCGAACCGGGCTCGTGATCGTCACGACGCCCGAGGAGATGCCGGTCACCGAAACGCTCGAACTGGTGCAGCGGGTGCGCGCCCACACCGGGGTCGACATCGCCGCGGTGTTCGCGAACCGAGTGCTGCCGGCGCTGTTCTCCGTACGCGAACGCGGCGTGTTCGCACGGGTTGCCGCCGGCGACGCGCGGCGATCGTTGATCGCCGAGCTCGGCAGCGCGGTCAGCACGGTGCTCGATGCCTCGGAACTGGTGGAAGCTCGCCGTCGAGTGGGTGCCGGTCATCTCGATCGACTGCGTTCCGAGCTGGCAACGATGCCGTCGGCCGGCGGCGCCGTGCCGTTGATGATCGTGCCCGAACTGTTCACGCGTGCCACCGGTCGTCGAGTCGTGACGTTGATGGCGCAGGCCATCGAGGACGAGCTGGCATGACCGGCGCGATCGGCGTGACGGCGCATGGCCCGGATCGCGTGGCATCGGGACCGGTCGGCTGATGGGTCGCCGCGCACGCATCGACATCGCTCCACCCGGCCTTGCCGCGCTCTTGGCGTCCAAGGAGATGATCGTCGTCTGCGGCAGCGGTGGCACCGGCAAGACCACCGTGTCGGCCGCGCTGGGGGCGATGGCCGCCACCCGTCTCGATGCTCGGGTGCTGGTGCTGACCGTCGACCCCGCGCGCCGGCTGGCGACCGCCCTCGGCCTGGGCTCGGATCGGTTCAAGGACGAGTCGGGACGACGCGAGGTGCAGGTCGACCCCGAGCTGCTGGGCGCTGGTACGGCGTGCCGCGGCGAACTCTGGGTCGCGATGCTCGATACCAAGGTTGGTTGGGACGATCTCATCCGCCGGCATGCGCCCGATCAGGCAGTGCGCGACCAGGTGCTCGCCAACCCGCTGTATCAGAACATCACCGGCCGCTTCGTGCACAGCCACGACTACCTGGCCATGGAATGGCTGCACGAGGTGCACGCCTCGGGTCGGTTCGATCTGATCATCGTCGACACCCCTCCGTCGCGCAACGCCCTCGATCTCCTCGATGCTCCGGGTCGGATGAAGGAGTTCTTCGGCAGCCGCCTGCTGCGTTGGCTCACGGTGCCGTATCGGTCGCGGCTGTTCACGGTGGCGTCCAAACCGTTCTACCAAGTGGCCGATCGCGTGCTCGGGTCCCGTTTGCTCCAGGACATTGCGGAGTTCTTCGTGCTGTTCCAGACGATGGAGAAGGGGTTCGTCGCGCGAGCCGACGAGGTCGAGCGTCTGCTCGTCGATCCGCGCACGGCGTTCGTGGTGGTGTCCACCTTGGAAGCGGCGCCCGCCTACGAGGCCGCGTTCCTGGTTCGAGAGCTGCAGCGACGCTCGATGAGCGTGGGTGCTGTCGTCCTCAATCGCACGGTGCCGATCGACGTGCGCCGGCCCATCGTCGCCCGCGCGGCGCGCGCTCTGCGCGAGAAGATGGACGACGCACCCTTCGTCGAACGGCTTGCCGGCGTGGTGGCGGCGGACGCGGGTGAGGTGCGCACGGTGCTCATCGAGGTGAGCGAGCGCTTCCACGACGTCGCCGTCGTCGCAGACCGAGAGGCGGAACGTCGCGCCGAGCTCGAGTCGCTCGGTTCGCTCACCGTCTCGGTCCCGGCGCTGGCCCGTGACGTCTCCGATGTTCCGGCACTGCTCGATCTCGGCCACCACCTTCTCGGCCCGGGCTGACCATCGCAGCGTCTCTCGATCGGTGGCCGGGGGAGGCCCCGTCCGTCTGCCACACTCGGAACACTATGGCAACGCTCGCGGACGTCGCACGACAGCGCACCTCGCTGTCGAGCGATCAGGTCGTACATCTCCAGCAACTCGTCGCTGAATGGGGGTTCCTGGCCGATCTCTCCTTCGCCGACCTGCTCCTGTACGCGCCCACGGGTGATGGTCAGTGGGTGATCCTCGCCCAGATGCGCCCGTCGACGGGTCGCACGATCTACCCGGCCGACTACGTGGGCGAGCTCGCCCGCTTCGCCGGACCCGTCCTCGATCAGGTGCTGACGACAGGAGGGCTGTGCGAGGGCGACATCGAGGTCGAGAACGAGGTCGAGCTGGCACGGTTCCTCGGTGTGCCGGTGCGGTTCCACGGCGGGTGCATCGCGGTGCTGGGTCGTGAGTCCGGGCCGCGTACCACTCGCCTGATGGGCGAGCTCGAGCGCACCTACATCGCGATCTTCGAGCGGTTTGCGGTGATGATCGCCGAAGGCTCGTTCCCCACCGAGGGCCCACTCGAGGACTCGAGCGCGGCGCCGCGAATCGGCGACGGAACGATCCTGCTCGATGAGGACGCACGCGTTCGCTACGCCTCACCGAACGCGATGAGCGTGTTCCACCGGGTCGGTATCAATGCGAACGCTGTCGGCATGCGTCTCGCGGAGATGGGATTCAACGACAACTGCGCGCGACGGGCGCTCGAGACCCGCCGTCCGGTGATCGAGGAGTTCGATCAGACGCCGGAGATCACGCTGTTGGCCCGGTGTCTCCCCGTGATGGCCGGCGGCGAGGTCACAGGTGGACTGCTGCTCATCCGCGACGTCACCGAGGTTCGCAAGCGCGACAAGCTCCTGCTGTCGAAGGACGCGACGATCCGCGAGGTCCATCACCGGGTGAAGAACAACCTGCAGACGATCTCGTCGTTGTTGCGCCTCCAGGCTCGGCGTCTGCAGTCGGCAGAGGCGAAAGCGGCCGTGAACGAGTCGGTGCGCCGGATCCGCACGATCGCGGTGGTGCACGAGACCCTTTCGCGAGAGGCGGGTGACGACGTCGCCTTCGTCGACATCGTCCGTCCCCTGCTTCGGCTGTCGGAGGAAGGACTGCAGTCGCAGGACCGACCTGTCCGCTTCACGGTGCAGGGCGATGGTGGTCGGTTGCCCACCACCGTGGCCACGCCGCTGTCGGTGGTGCTCATCGAACTGCTCCAGAACGCGATCGACCACGGCTTCCCCGAGGGCAGCGC
>JAYSLK010000518.1:0-2418 GCA_043725585.1 Actinomycetota bacterium | reverse complement strand
CGGCGCGGGTCCTCGGTGCCTTCTTCCGACAACACGGCGTCATCGGGATGGGCGTCGTGCAACGCTTGGGCGAGGAACCGGTGGCTCGCCAGGTCGCCGGTGTCCATCACCTGCCACGGTGGGGCACCGCGGGAAGTGAGCTGTTCACGCACCTGGAGCAGGAGGTGCCCTGCCTCGGTGGCGAGGCGAGCAGCGAGGTGCGCGTCGGCACGCGCATCGGAGGTCGCCATCGCCGTCATTCTGCACCAGATGGTGAGTTGGCGACGATGTTGGTGGCTCGGCCGCGTCGGCAGTCGCCGTTCGAATCGAGGTCTCAGCGGGCGAGCGGCTTGTACTTGATGCGATGTGGCTGGTCGGCCGACGCTCCCAGCTCCTTGTGCCGCCATGTCTCGTACTCGCTGAAGTTGCCCTCGAACCAACGGACCTGGCTGTCGCCTTCGAACGCCAGCACGTGCGTCGCGATCCGGTCGAGGAACCAACGATCGTGGCTGATCACCACGGCGCAGCCGGGGTAGTTCTCGAGCGCGCTCTCGAGCGCACGGAGCGTGTCGACGTCGAGGTCGTTGGTGGGTTCGTCGAGCAGCAACACGTTGCCACCGGTCTTGAGCACCTTGGCCAGGTGCACCCGGTTGCGCTCACCGCCGGAGAGATCGCCCACTCGCTTCTGCTGATCGCTGCCCTTGAAGTTGAAGCTCGCGCAGTAGGCGCGGCCGTGGATCTCGCGGTTGCCCACCTTCATGTGTTCGATGCCCCCGGTGATCTCTTCGAACACGGTGGCATCGGGATCGAGCGCATCGCGGCTCTGATCGACGTAGGCGAGCTCGACGGTCTCGCCGATGGTGATCGATCCCTCGTCGGGAGCTTCCTGGCCGGTGAGCATCTTGAACAGGGTGGTCTTGCCGGCGCCGTTGGGGCCGATGATGCCGACGATGCCGGCCTTGGGCAGCGTGAACGAGAAGTCCTCGATCAGTAGACGATCGCCGAACCCCTTGCGCAGGTTCGCGACCTCGAACACCGTGTCGCCGAGGCGCTTGCCCACGGGGATCGTGATCTCCAACTTGTCGGGACCGCGCTCGGCGGCCTCGGCCTCCTGCTGCAACTTGTCGTACGCCGACAGACGCGCCTTGCCCTTGCTCTGGCGGGCTTTGGGGGACATCTTCACCCATTCCAGCTCGCGCTCGAGGGTGCGCTTCCGGGCCTCGTTGCCCTTCTCTTCGCGGGCCACCCGTTCGGACTTCTGCTCGAGCCATGAGGAGTAGTTGCCCTCGAACGGGAAGCCACGACCGCGATCGAGTTCGAGGATCCACTTGGCCACGTTGTCGAGGAAGTACCGGTCGTGGGTGATCGCGACGACGGTGCCGGTGTACTCCTGCAGGAAGCGTTCGAGCCAATCGACGCTCTCGGCGTCGAGGTGGTTGGTGGGCTCGTCGAGCAGCAGCAGATCGGGATGGCTGAGCAGCAGGCGGCACAGGGCGACGCGGCGACGCTCGCCACCCGAGAGCGTGGTGACGTCGGCGTCGTCGGGCGGGCAGCGCAGCGCGTCCATCGCGATCTCGACGTTGCGCTCGAGACTCCATGCGTCGGTGGCGGCGATCCTGTCCTCCAGCTCTGCCTGCAGCGCGCCGATCTTGTCGTAGTCGGCGTCGGGGTCGGCCCACATGGCCATGACGTCGTTGTAGCGATCAATGATCGACTGCACCCCCGCGACGCCGTCCATCACGTTGCCCTTCACGTCCTTGGCCGGGTCGAGCTGAGGCTCCTGGGCCAAGTAGCCGACACTGAAGGCCGGGTTCAACCGCGCTTCGCCGGAGTACCCGTCGTCGAGACCGGCCATGATTCGCAGCAGGCTCGACTTGCCGGCACCGTTCGAGCCGAGCACGCCGATCTTGGCGCCCGGATAGAACGACAGCGAGATGTTCTCGAGCACCGTTCGATCGGGTGGGTAGTGACGGGCGAGCTTGTAACACGTGTAGATGAATTCATGAGCCATGGCGTCGGAGAGGTTACTGCGACGTGTGCCGGCGCGACCCGCCCCGAGGCTGCGGTCTCGCTCCCGCAGTCGGTTGCCGTTGGCCGCCTTTGGTTGCAGTTCCACGACGAATGGCGCGCAGGGTCCGAGGGCGGTGCTACGTTCATTCACCGTCGGATTTTCACAAGCAGGGGGTACGGAAAGTGCTTGCAGCGGACTACAACGGTTTCTTCAGTCAGGCTGGCCTGGCGTTCGGTTTCAGATGGCTCCACGTCCTCGTGGGCATCATGTGGATCGGCTTGCTCTACTACTTCAACTTCGTCCAAGTGCCGGCGTTCGCCGCGTTCGGCGACGAGGCCAAGGCTCGCAACATCGCGATCGACAAGGTCGCCCGCCGGGCCCTGTGGTGGTTCCGTTGGGCCGCGATCAGCACCTTCGTCACCGGCATC
>JAYSLK010000517.1:0-5558 GCA_043725585.1 Actinomycetota bacterium | reverse complement strand
TCGCGCCGCTGACCGTCGAGCGTGGCCAACAGCCGGGCGTTGCGAACGAGGAGGTCGGTCACGGATCCTGCAACGAGTCGACGATGAGCCTGATGTCGTCGACCGTGGTGCGGGGGTTCACCACGCAGTAACGGAGCACCGTTTCGCCCGCCCACCCGGTGGGTGTCACGAACGCGGTTCCGTCGCGCAGCAACCGATCGCTCCAGGCCTTGTACTGCGCCGGTGTCCAGCCGACCCGGCGGAACAACACCACGCTCAGCTCGGGTTCCATGATCAGTTCGAGATGGGGAGCGGTCTTCACCAACTCGGCGCCCTCGTGAGCGACCCGCAGGGTGGTCTCCACCGCGTCGCGGTAGGCGTCGGTGCCGTAGGTCGCCAGGCTGAACCAGAACGGCAACCCACGAGCGCGACGCGACAGGTGATGGGCGAAGTCGCTGGGGTTCCACTCCTCCGGCGAGTGCTCGTCGGCGTGCAGCACGTCGAGGTACTCGGCATGCTGGGTGTGAGCCCGTCGGGCATCGCCGGGGTCTCGATAAACGAGCGCACAGCAGTCGAACGGAGCGAACAGCCACTTGTGCGGGTCGACGATGAAGCTGTCGGCGCGCTCGATGCCGGCGTAGAGGTGGCGGACGCTCGGAGCAGCCAGACCCGCGCCCCCATACGCACCATCGACATGCATCCACAGTCGGTGTTCCTCGCACACGTCCGCCGTGCCGGCCAGGTCGTCGATCACCCCGGCATTGGTCGTGCCACTGGTGGCCACGATGGCGAAGAGCCGTTCACGGTCGTCCGCATCGAGCCCGTCGATGGTCGCCTCGAGCGCTTCGCGACTCATCCGACCCCGCACATCCGCCGGTGCCTCCACGACGTCAGCGTCCATCGCTCGGCCCGCGGCCACGATCGACGAGTGCGCGTTCGACGACCCGATGATCAGGCCACGAACGCGGTCGAAGCGACCGGAGGCTCGGGTTCTCCACCGCCAGCGAGCCACGATCAGTGCCGACAGGTTGCCGCCCGTGCCGCCGCTGACGAACACGCCGCCCGACGAGGGTGGTAGGCCGGCGAGCTCACAGATGTATCGCAGAGCCTCGTTCTCGGCGAACACGGCTCCGGCGCCCTCCAGCCACGAACCTGCGTAGATGCTCGATGCTCCGACCACGAGATCGAACAACATCGAGGCCTCGGTCGGCGCCGCGGGGACGAAGCTGAGAAACCGCGGATGGTCGACGCTGATGCAGGCCGGCGCCAGCACGTCGCCGAAGATTCGGAGAGCTTCCAAGCCGCCGACGCCTCGAGGTGTGACCGTGTGACCGGCCATCGCGGCGAGATCGGCTGCCGGACGACTGGTGTCGAGCGGGGGCGGATCGAGGCGCATCCGCTCGACCGAGTAACGCAGGACGGCCTGGGTGAGGATCTCCGTGGCGGAGTCGTGCTCATGCATCGTGGTGCTCGGGCATCAAGGCGCGCCGATCAGACGTTGAGGTCGAGCAGCTCGCTGCCTTCGCCGCGAACCTCGGCATCCTTGTTGAGCACGATGCCGAGGATGGCAGCGAGCACCGCACCACTCATGCACACCACTGCAGGCAGAGCGACGAGGACGACGAGGATGGCGATGGCACCGGGCACGCCTTCACCCTATCCCAGTGCCACGCGACCGCACGGCGGTGAGGTCACAGCGGCTTGAAGGCCCACGCTTCGATCTCGACCGCTCCGCCGAGCGGCAGGGCGGCGACCCCGATGGTGCTCCGGGCCGGGCGGGCCGTGCCGAAACCAGCGACGTACGCGTCGTTGAACGTCGCAAAGGTGTCCATGTCGGTGAGGAAGCACAGCGTCTTGGCGATGTCGCCGAGCGTCGCTCCGACGGTCGCGAGTTGAGCCTCGAGATTCGCGACGGCCTGAGTCGTCTGCGCGGCGACACCGCCTCGCACAAGGATGCCATCGGCGATGCCGAGTTGACCGCTGACGATGATCCAATCGCCGGCGCGGACGACTGGGGTGTACGGACCGAGTGGTTTCGACATCACCCCAATCTAGAGCGTTGGAGGTCAGGCGATCCGGAGGTCAGGCCCGCCCACCATCGAGCCGATCGGTGAGCTCTTTGAACTCTGCCCAGCGACCATGGGCGAGCAGCCCGGCCTGCGTGGGCCAGGTGCCCGGATCATGAATCCGGAAGGTGGGGCCGCCGTCGTCGAGCACCGTACGCAGCGCGCTCACATCGGCGTTCGACAGGCCCCACCAATCGGCGATGCCCGCTCCCACGAGCAGGTCGGCGATCTTCGGCCCGATCCCCTCGACCACCGTGAGGTCGTCGCGGCGGAGCGGACGAGCAAGCAGCGCTGCGCCGGCAGCCATCGCGTCATCACTCAGCTCCGGTGCAGTCGGGGCGGTGGCCGCGAACCCGACGGTCGAGGTCGAGACGGATCGCGAGCGGCAGTCGGCGAGTTCACCGAACAGCCGATCACGTTCGGCGACCAACTCGTCGAGCTGAGCGTCACGATGCACTCCTTCGGCTCGTAGCTGGGCGAGCTCGTCGCGGTCAGCGGCGGCCTGGGCATCGGCTCGTGCCGCTGCCGGGTCGGGACTGGCCCCTGCACCCGCTGCGGCTCGGTCGCGGCGCAGCGATCGGAGCAGGTACCCGATGACGCCACCGATGAGGGCGGCGATCGACAACCAGACGATCCACTTGGCGAGTGTGTACGGCATGTGTGTGTTCCTTCGGTGAGACAAGAGGTGGAGAGACAAGAGGTGGAGAGGTGACGACGAGAGCCGCCGGATGTGAAGGTCAGTCGGTGCTGACGGCGAACACGACTCGCCGACTGGCGGCCTTGTCCTCCGCCCCACCGATGAGGATCGGATCGGTCTCGCCTTGGCCCGTCGCGGTGAGCGTGCCGGTGACGCCCCGTTCCTCCAATGCGTCGACGACCGCTTGTGCTCGGCGTCGGCTCAGATCGAGGTTGCGGGCTGCGTCGCCGTCGGAGTCGGTGTGACCGATCACCTCGATGGCCACACCATCGAACTGGTTGGCCACCGCTGCGACCCGCTCCACCACGGCACTGGCGTTGGCTGTGAGCACCGCGCTGCCGGGCTCGAACAGGATCGGGTCTGCGCCGACCAGTGCATTCAACCGATCGGCGAGCGCTGCCGCGTCGGAGGCCGAGGCAGCCACGCGCGCGGTGAGCGTCGATGTCGCACCGCTCGTGTCTGCCGCCTGTTCGACCGCGGCCCGGGCCGTGTCGTCGACGTAGACGCCTTCGAGGCTGAGCTCGCCGCCCGCGAGGCGGGCCGTTCCGCTGACCAGGTTGCCGGGCATCGCCTCGATCATCCCGGCGAGGCCGTCGACAGCTGCTTCGACACCGGTCGGATCGCCGCCCACCGCTGCGTCGACCACGAGCCGGTCATCGACGTTCGCGGGATCGACGACCGACTCGGCAGCTGCGATCAAGCGGGCCCGCAGTGCTTCATCGGGCACGGTTCCACGCACCACCAAGGCGCCGCTGGCGAGATCGACGGTGATATCGGGTCCCGAGCCATCCGCTGCCTGCGTCGTGACGGGTGCCTGTTGCCCGGTCGCATCGGTGGTGTCGGGCACTTCCGTGGTGTCGGGCACTTCCGTGGCTGCAGGGCCATCGGCGGTGCCGCTCGGCGCACCCGCATCGGTCGAGACCCCACCACGGCAGGAGGCGTCCAGCTCGACCACGCGCACTCCCCACACGTCCTCGGCGACAGCGATGGCCGCTGCCGGGTCGTCGAGAGCCGTCGCACATCGGAGCGTTCCGTCCTGCCCGGAGAACGACGCTCGCGCCCCGACGACCCCGGCGATCGACAAGTCCTCTTCGACCCGGCGCTCGAGGTCGCGTTCGATGCGCGGGACTCCTTCGATTGCGCCGCCGAGGCCGACCACACCGAGCACGATGACGGCGATCAGTCGGCGACGCCGACGAAACGTGTTGGTGGCGTCGTGAGGCCGGTCAGGAGTGGTCGACATGGTGCTCCTCCACGGTGCTGGTTTCGAGATCTTCGGAGATCGATGATCGTTCGACGCACGCCGACCCGGTTCGTCGCGTGGTTCCCGCGATCGTATTCACGATGTCGAGTTCGAGTTGCTGCTCGAGGACGAGACGGAGATGGTCACGCTCCGCCACTGCGAGCGATAGCTGAGTCTCGAGCCGCTCCACTTTCTGGTTGAGGCGATCCAGCTCGTCGCTGTCGGTCGGGCGCGGGGCAGCGACCGCCAGGAGCTCAGCCGGCACGACGGACGGGCGTCCGCGGAACAGGTAGCCGATCGCGACACCCAAGGCGGCGGCTCCGACGAGCCAGAAGATCAACTTCGTCACGGTGTACGACATGTGGACATCCTCGTGTCGGCATCGGTCGACCCACCTGACGTCAGGTAGGTCAGGAGCAGGGGTGACGTGGCGTTCATGGCGTGTCGGCCGGGACGACGAACTCCACGCGACGGCTGGCTTCGGCGTCTTCGACGCCGCCGACCATCACGGGCACGCGCTCACCTCGCCCGGCCGAGGTGAGCGCCGCAGTGACCCCGCGAGCCAACAACGCCTCGGCGACGGCCTCGGCTCGTCGCCTGCTGAGCTCCAGGTTCGTCGCCGCGTCGCCGTGAGAGTCGGTGTAGCCGACCACGCGGATCGCGATGTCGGCATAGCGCGCCGCAACCGCGGCCACACGGTCGAGGACGCCCTCGGCATCGTCGGTGAGCACAGCGCTCGCCATCTCGAACAAGATCGGATCCTCGGCCACCACACGGTTCAGGAGATCGGCGAGCACGGCTGCATCGGAGACCGTTGCCACGGGTCGATCCGTGATCGCGATCGCGGCTCCTGTGTGCTCTGCGACGGCCTCGAGGATCTCGCGCTGGTCATCGGTGGCGAACACCCCCGTCAACGACAGATCCCCCCGATCCAACCGCACGGTTCCACTGACGAGCTCGGCCGGAGCCGATGCGATCAGGGTCGCAAGTCCCGCGAGTGCGGCATCGACGTCGTCGACACCGATCGCCGAGTCGAGGTCGATCACGAGTTCGTCGACGATGTTCGTCGGTGCGATGGACGTCTCCGCGGCGGCGATCAGGGCATCGCGAGCCGTCGTATCGGGCACGACACCCGTCAGCGTCAGCCGGCCGTCGCGAATGTCGGCCATCACCGCGAGCGAGAGCTCTGGCACAGCGCTGGGCCCGACCTGGCCGGGGTTCTGGCCCTCATCAGCTTCAACCGACGGCGCAGCCACGATCTCAGGCGAACGATCCTCGAGCTCGACCAGCACCACCCCACCTTGTGGCACCTCCGAGTCTGGAACGGCCGGTCCTGCGGAGCCAGCCTCGCTGGATGCGCTGCTGCACGACGCTCCCAACCGTGCCTCGCGTACCCCTCGTACGTCCTCGATCAACGCCATCAACGCCGTCGGATCCTCCACCGGCACCCCACACGACACCGTGGCATCCTGTCCTGCGAACGACACGCTCAGGCCAACCCGATCGGCAGCGTCGAGTGCGGCTCGTACACGTCGGTCGAGATCGCGTTCGATGTTCGAAACGCTCGCCCATA
>JAYSLK010000516.1:0-2206 GCA_043725585.1 Actinomycetota bacterium | reverse complement strand
CACAACGACGCTGGAGGTGTGCAAGCGGCATCGGTGATGGTGCTCGAACGATTCGGCACCGAACTCGGCTCGTTGCAGACCGCGCTCGACGATCTGCGCGACAACTTCGCCGACGTCACCGCTCAAGGCGCGGTCGCGTATGCGGACGAGATGGCCGGCAACCACCCCGAGCTCGAACATCGGCTGCTACTCGCCGACGCTGTCACAGCGGTCGGGGAGTTCACCAAGCACATGAATCGCTGACCCCTGACCGACGCTCACCTGGTTGGCGGAAGTGGTCGAACCAGGTGGTGGGGTGGAGGTTGATCATTCGCCAGTGGTGTTGGAGGTTGGTGTCGTTTTCGATGCCGTCGAGGGCGGGGTTCCAGAGGTGATCGACGTCGATGTCATCGACGAGTTCGTCGCGCGCAACGTCGAGTGCGGTGGTGAGGTCGTAGGCGGGGTCGGTGTCGGGGTCGGATGTGGCGTTGAGGTCGATGAGTTCATCGAGGACCGGGTCGGGCCCGTTGGGTCGGGCGCCGTCGCGCAGGAGGAACCGGATTGCGATCGCGATGTTGATCTCGTCTGCGGTACACACGGTCGCGTACGCGGCGGAGCGGTCGTCTGCGGTGAGGGTCAGGTGGTGAGCAACGTGTCGTGCGGCCGCGGCCATGCCGGCGGTGAAGGTGTCGTCGAGCGCCCAGATGCGAACTGAGTGGGGGAGCAACCCGGCGGGTGCGCCGGGTTGATCTGGTGTGGTCCATGTGGCCGCCATGTGCTCGAGGGTGCGGTGCAGCAGATAGGCGATCACGGGTGAGACGCCGAGCGGTTCTGTGGTGTTGTCGGGGTCGTTCGGGTCACCCCAGTCGGGCGGCCATCTGCTGGTCCACCGGCGTGCCAGCCATGCGCTCGAAGGGATCCAACCGAGCGCCGTCATGCCTGTCTGCTGCGACGGGTGGCCGGCCGCTCCGACGCTGTGATCGGGCCCGGGGGCGGCGCATCCGGGGCTGGTTCGGGTGGACCGGTGAGGAGGTCGGTGAGGTGGTGGGCGGCGGTGACTGATGGTTTGGTCTGGTGGCGGTAGACGAGCAATGTCATCCTTGTGCCGTCGTGACCCAACTGGTCGGCAATGGTCTCGATCGGGACACCGGCTTGCGACATGAGCGATGCAGCGGTGTGGCGGAGTTCGTGCGGGTGCCAGCTGCCGTATCCGAGCTTGGTCGTGAGCGCAGCGAGGGAACGGCGGAGGTTCTCGGGGGAGTGCGGGGTGCCCTTCGATGTAGTGAACACCAGCCCGTCCGCGTTCGCGTAGGCGGCACGCTGCGCGAGCTCGGCCTGCAGTCTTCGTTGTTCGACGAGCGCGTCGAGGACAGGGTGGGGGAGCGACAACGTCCTGCGTGACCGGGCGGTCTTCAAGCGTTCGTCGATGACGAGTTGCCCGTTCTCGAGTTTCAACGAGCGACGGACGTGGAGCAGCGCGTTGTCGAGGTCGATGTCGGCCCAGGTGAGCCCGGTGGCTTCGCCGGGTCGGAGCCCGGTGAAGATCATCAGCGTCCACAACGGATGCAACACCTGCCCCTCGGCAGCGGCCAACAGTTCGCGGGCCTGGTCCGCAGTGAGCGCCCGGCCTTCGGCGGGCCGCCGCGCGTTCGCGGGGAGATCGACGATGCGGGCGACGTTGGAGTTCACGAGCCCACGCCGCAACGCGTGATCGAGGGCCTTGCCCAACACCGAGCGCACCTTGATGAGCGAGGCGCGGGACATACCGTGGTCGGCGCGTTGGTGGAAGGCGTGCTCGATGTCATCCGCGGTGAGGTTGCGGAGTCGGATCTTGCCGAGGTCGTCGATCAGGATCGTGCACGCCCACTCGTAGTTCCCCATCGTCCGTGCCGACAGATCCTGCGCCGGCAACACCTTGGTCTGCCAGCGTTGCAACATCGATCCCAACGTTTCGTTGCCATCGGGGATCGATTGGCCGGAGTCGACAGCGACGACCGCCTCTCGTAACGCCTTCTTCGCTTGGGCTTCGGTGAGATGCATGGTCCGCCGCCAGCCGTCACCGACGCGAACCTGGGCGACCCACCGAACCGACGGCGGTTTGTTCGGGTCCTTGGCGGGGCGGACCCGTTTGTAGACGGAACCCTCGCCGTTGCCGCGCATCTTCGGTGCCCGCTCTCGCGGTGTGTCACGATCGTTCCCGGTTGCAGCCATCTCCGCCCCTTCTCCA
>JAYSLK010000515.1:0-4948 GCA_043725585.1 Actinomycetota bacterium | reverse complement strand
CTGGGGCGAGCTCGAGGGCATCGCCCAACGCACCGACTTCGACCTCAAGCAGCACGCCCAGCACTCGGGTCAGAAGCTCGACTTCTTCGACCAGGCCACGAACGAGCGGTACGTGCCCTACGTGATCGAGCCCGCCGGCGGCGTCAACCGGGCCATGGCCGCGTTCCTGCTGGCCGCCTACGACGAGGACATCGTCAACGACGAACCGCGTCAGGTGCTTCGCCTTCATCCGCGACTCGCCCCGTACAAGGTCGCTGTGTTGCCGCTCAGCAAGAAAGACACGCTCACCCCGCTCGCCAAGCAGGTGTACGCCACGCTGGCCGATCGCTACATGGTCGACTACGACGAGACACAGGCCATCGGCAAGCGTTATCGCCGCCAGGACGAGATCGGCACACCGTTGTGCGTCACGGTCGACTTCGACTCGCTCGAAGACGGCGCCGTCACGATCCGCGAACGCGACACCACCGCTCAGGTGCGCGTGCCCATCGCCGATCTCGAGATCGAGATCCGCGCCCGCCTCGGCTTCTGACATCCCGCACGACCGGAGCGGTCGTGCGGCTCGAGGGCGGGTCAGCGAGTCAGGGGCAAGCGGACGTCGAAGGTGGTGCCCATGCCGACCTGGCTGGTCACGCTCACCTCACCCGACATCGCGTCCACCAGTTGCTTCACGATGGCGAGGCCGAGCCCGCTCGAGCTCTCGTGACGTGCAGGTTGCCGGCGCGCCACGTACAGCCGCTCGAACACGTGCGGCAGATCGTCGGGGTCGATGCCCGGACCGTCGTCGGTGACCGTCATGACCGCCCACGCTCCGTCCGCTGCCGTGCGCACCACCACACCCGATGACGCGTACTTCATCGCGTTCTCGATCAGGTTCGCAGCCACTTGACCGAGCCGATCATGATCGACCAGCACCGGGAACGGTTCACCCGTGTCGACGGCGCGGATCAGCAGTCCGCGTTCGGCTGCGTCGGGTTCGAAACCCTGCACCGCCACTGCCGCGAGTTGGCCGAGGTCGACCGGTTCGAGTCTCAACGAGAAGCTCGAGGTCTGCAGTTTGGCGAGGTCGAGGAGATCGGCGACCAGTCGTTCGAGGCGGCGTGCCTCAGACGAGATCACCCGGGCAGCACGCGCCGGATCGCCGGCGCCGTCGGAGATCGCTTCGGCGTAGCCGCGGATGGACGTGAGCGGTGTGCGCAGATCGTGGCTCACCGAGAGCAGGAACTGCTGCTCGAGCGCGCGCGATCGCTCCAACGACTCGGCCATCTCGTTGACGTGCAGCGACAGCTGCACCAGTTCGTCGCCCGCTCGGCCGGACGGCGTGGGCAGGCGGGTGTCGAGTTCGCCCGCCGCGATGCGCGTGGTCGCGTCCGACGCAGCGCGGATCGGCTGGGTGACGCGCCGGCCCACCACGATCGCAGCGAGCAAGCCCAACAGCGCCGACGAGATCGCCGCGAGGACGAAGTACCGGGCGGCCGGCCCGAGACCGGCGTTGGCTTCCTGCGACAGCACGATCACGCCGGTTCGGCCGTTGCGCAGATCGAGTGGTGCCGCGGCATACACGAGGTCGCCGTCGTGACCAGTCTGCGCCAGGCCCAGCGCCAGCGAGTCGATGTCGAGCATCGAAGCATCGACGCCGTCGGGAAGCTGATCGGCTTGGATCGCTCCGTCGGCCGTCACAGCGAGCACCGCGAAGCCGTCGAGGTCGACGACGCGGCGCAGGAGCGTGAGGTTTCGCAAGCGCTGATCTTGCTGCTCTTCGGTCAGCTCCTCGCCGTTGGATTCGTCGAAGAAGAGCGCGACGTTGGCAGCGGTGTTGATCGCCTGATCGCGAAGCGACTCCTCGGTGTCGGCGCGGGCCCGCACGTTGGCGAGCACCAGCGTCCCGAGACCGGCGATCACCAGGGTCGCCGCAACCAGACCGACCATCAGCACCACGAGACGACGCGTCATCGCCGCCCAGCCTGCGCCGAAGGTGTGAAGGAGATGTGACGGTTCAACATCTCTGGTCGGTCCGAACGGGCGACGGCTCGGTCAGCCGAGCCGGTAGCCGACGCCCCACACGGTCGCCAATGGCAGTTCGTCGCCCAGCTTCTTGCGCAGCTGACGTACGTGGACGTCGACGGTTCGGTCGTCGCCGTACCAGTCCACTCCCCACACGCCGTCGAGCAGCTGTTGGCGCGACAACGCGATGCCTTGGTTGCGAGCCAGATGTGCCAACAGCTCGAACTCCTTCGTTGCCAGTGCGACCGACCCTGTTGCGGCGCGCACCTCACGACGCGATGTGTCGATGCTGATCCCATCGCCGATCTCGAACAACGTCTGCTCCCCGGTCGGTGCTGCGGCACCACGGCGAAGGATCGCCTTCACTCGGGCGACGAGCTCGCGCGGAGAGAACGGCTTCGTGACGTAGTCATCGGCGCCGAGTTCGAGGCCGAGCACACGATCGATCTCGCCGTCTCGGGCGGTCAGGAACAAGACGGGCAACGATGCGGTTGCCGGTGCGGCGCGGATCCGTCGGCACACCTCGAAGCCATCGATGCCAGGCAACCCCACGTCGAGCACGCACAGAGCCGGGCGATGCTGTGCGATGAGCTCGAGACCACGGTCGCCGGTCGAGGCCTGCAAGACGCGGAAACCGGCCTCTCGTAGGTACAGGTCGACGAGATCGGCGATGTTCGGATCATCTTCCACGATCACGATCGACCGTTCGTCACCGCTGGTTGGTGTCGATGGAGCGCCCTGGTTCGCCACGTCGGACATGGTGCCACGCTGGTACCGTGCGGAGGTCGATCCCCAGGACTGGGGCGTGACCACTGAGGGAGCATCCGGTATGGCCGACGTCGCTGTCATCGCGAAGATCACCGCCCAGGACGGCACGCGTGCCGATCTCGCTGCAGCGCTCCAGGGCGCGCTCGATGCAGCCGAGAACGAGCCCGACACGATCGCCTACGTGCTGCTCGAAGACGCCGTCGACGGCAACGTGTTGTGGATGTACGAGGTGTACACCGATCAAGCAGCGCTCGACAGCCACATGGCATCCGAAGCCTTCAAGGCGCTTGGCCCCGCCATCCGGCCCTTCCTGGCCGGCCGTCCTGAGCTCACCTTCTGCACGCCGATCGGTGGCAAGGGCGCCTGAGCGTCGAGCCGATCCCCGACCACCTGACCTCCCCCGACCTCGACTCGATTTCCCTCCACGATCATGGCGACCTACCTCGACCGCATCTTGGCGCAGCACCGCGACATCGCCGCGAGGGATCATCGCCCGCTCGACGATCTGATCGATGCGGCTGGCCTGATGCCGCCTGCACGGGGCTTCGTCGAGGCGTTGCGCTCCGGGTCCGGACTCCAGGTCATCAGCGAGATCAAACGCCGCTCGCCGTCGAAGGGTGACCTGAACATCGGACTCGATCCTGCCGAGTGGGCGGCGTCGTACGAGCGCGGCGGTGCTGCGTGCCTCAGCGTGCTCACCGACGCCGAGCACTTCGGTGGATCTGTCTCGGATCTGCAGGCGGCCCGCGCCGCGTGCAGCTTGCCGGTGCTGCGCAAGGACTTCACGGTGTCGGCGCACGACGTCTGCGACGCTCGACTGATGGGCGCCGACTGTGTGTTGTTGATCGCCGCAGCCCTCGCCCCTGACGAGTTGGTCTCGTTCCACTCGCTCGCCGTTTCGATCGGTCTCGACGTGCTGGTCGAGATCCACGACGAACACGAACTCGAGGCTGCACTTGCCGCCGACGCCACGCTGATCGGGGTGAACCAGCGCGATCTCGTGACGTTCGAGGTCGATCACGAGCGGGCGTTGCGGATGGCAGCTGTCATCCCCGGCACGGTGATGAAGGTGGCCGAGAGCGGGGTGCGGGGGGCGCACGACGCTGCCGCGCTCCACGGCGCTGGTTACCACGCAGTGTTGGTGGGGGAGACCCTTGTCACCAGCGGTGACCCCGCCGTCACCATCGCGCTCCTCCGCGGCGCTCGCTGAGGTCGCCGGACGAACGTCACGTCGGGTCCGCCCGAAACCGACGGAACCAATCCTCGTCCGAGTCGGCGTGAGAGGTACCGTAACGCTCGCATGTTCGTGAAGATTTGCGGGATCACCAATGAAGACGATGCCCTGTTCGCCGTTGCGATGGGTGCGGACGCGGTGGGGTTCATCTTCGCCCCATCGACCCGACAGGTCGCCGCTCAGCAGGTCTACGACATCACCCGCCGCCTGCCGCCCGAAATCCTCACCGTCGGTGTCTTCCGCGACGAACACCCCGATCGCGTGATCGACATCGTCCATCGTGCGGGTCTCAAGGCAGCTCAACTGCATGGCTTCGAATCGCCCGACATGGTGGCCGATGTCGCTGCGCAGGTGCGCTGGGTGATCAAGGCAGTGGTGGCGGGCAGCCGCGACGCAGCTCGGGCCGACCAGTTCGGTACCGACCTGATCCTGGTCGATGCGCCGTCGCCCGGATCCGGCCAGGTGTTCGACTGGTCGTTGCTCGCAGATCTGCCCGAGGGACCTCGCTACATCCTCGCCGGCGGGCTCGACCCGGACAATGTGAGCCTCGCCGTGTCGACTGCCAATCCGTGGGGTGTCGACGTCGCCAGCGGGGTGGAGCGCAACCCGGGCCGCAAGGACCCGCTCAAGGTGAAGGCGTTCATCGAACGCGCTCGGGCGGCTGCGCCTGAGCGACACGTCGGCCCCGACGAACTGCCCTACGACTGGGCCGACGAGCTCTGACGCGCGGTGCCACCGCTGCTGGCACGGCTCATGCGATCAGCCCACATCTTCCCCTCAAACCTCAGAACATCCCTGGAGACGACATGACCATCATGGCTGAACCCTCTTCCACCGGCCGCGTCGGCGAGTTCGGCGGCCGCTTCGTGCCAGAGACCCTGGTGCCCGCGTGTGAGGAGCTCGAGGTCGCTTTCCGCGAGGCGTGGGCCGATCCATCGTTCC
>JAYSLK010000514.1:0-6039 GCA_043725585.1 Actinomycetota bacterium | reverse complement strand
TGGTGCGCGCCGCCACCTCGGCGCGCTCGGCTGCTCGTCCCAGCCAGTACAGGGCGTCGGCCGCTCGCTTGGGTACCGAGGAGCCGAAGTCGACCTGGGGATGGTGTTGGCTCGGCGCACGGACGTTGATCTTGCCGGACGCGACTCCGCCCACCACCCAGACATCCTTGGCGAGCATTGCGGTGGGCGCTGCGGGATCATCGCCCGGCGCCAGGACGCGACCGACGCCGCCCTCCATCACCGTCGTCCCGTCGGGCGTGACGGCGAGATGCAGACGAAGCACCGCCGTTCCGGGCACCAGCGCCCCATAGCTCGATGCCGAGACACAGGGGCCCGTCGCCAACACGTCGTCGGCGGAGAGCGCGTGCAGCTCCAGCCCTTCGCCGAGGAGGGCCTGCGCCACTGCCGGCAGGAACGGTGCAAGAGAGCGCGCCTCGGCGACACCCGCGCCGAATGCGTTGGCGAGTGCGACCCCGCCGGATTGAGCCGCCCAGGTGATGGCCGGCACGCCCGCGCCGCCGCCTGCGCCCGTGTCCATCGGGTCGAGTCGGGCGTCTTCGAGGCGCCGGTAGATCACGTCGACCGGCTCCACACCGTCGAGCACGCGCAACCAGACCCGGTTCTTGCGCACCACCAGGTCGCCGCCCTCAGCGAGGTGGAAGCCCATCTGCACCGCCAGATAGGAGTGCTCGACATAGGTCGAATGAGAGGGTCCCCCGGTGAGCACCACCGTGCGGGGGCTCTTGCGGCCCGGCGGGGCCTGTGCAGCGAGGGCTCGGCGCATCACCGCCGCGAAGGTGTTGACGGGTGCCACGCCTGCGAGTCGCATCGCGTCGGGCATCACTCGGGCCATCACCGATCGGTTCAGCATCGCGTAGCCGGCGCCGCTCGGCGCGTCGGTGAGGTCTTGCACCACACGCCACGAGCCGTCCGCGACGCGGACGAGGTCGACCGCGTATTGCACCAACCAGCGCGTTGCGGTGGGCGGCGCCATGGCGGTCCTCAGCGAACCGAGCGAGAACAACAACCGCGGTGGCACCACCCCCAACCGGACGAGCCGGCGCTCGCCGTACAGGTCGGCGAGCAGCATCTCGAGCATCCGTGCGCGCTGAGCGACCGCGCGCGACAACGTACGGAACTCGTCGTGGCCGATCACGAGAGGTACAGGATCGAGCCGCCACGGTCGACTGTCGACGAAGCCCGGCTCACCTTCGCCGGCGGATTCAGGCATCAACTCGTGCACCAGATGCCCAGCACCTTCCGCCTCGAGCAGTCGATCGGCTTGACGCTGATGTTCGAGGAGATCGGCCGGACGCATGTTCCCCAGCGCGGCACCGACCGACGACCACGTCGGCCTCGTCGAACCATCCTCGGCGACCGCTTCGTCGAATCGCCCAGACGGCGGTTGGTACAAAGACCGCGACAACATCACGTCAGCATCACACGCTCGAGCGTACGAACGCCTCGTGCACCACGTCGTTGATCGCCGCCAGACACGCCTGCACGTCCTCCATCGCCGCGTCCAACCTCGCGCCGTCACCATCACCCGAGGCGGACAGGGCCAGCACCCGCTCCAACTCCTCCATCGCCGGCAGCGTGCGCCTCGAACGAGGCAACCGGCTGAGCGCTTCCCGGATGCGTGTCGCACAACTGGCCACGGATCGGGGAAAAGTCGGGTCGAGCAGCAGGAAGCGCACTGCGGCTGCCCCGTCGATCGGGCCCCGTGTCGCCCTCTGGTACATCTGAAGCGCGCTGACCGACCTGAGCAGACCCATCCATTGCACGTCGTCGTGGATGTCGGTCACGGTACGGCCGTCGGCCCTGTCGCGCTCAGCGGCGAGCAGCGTGGCAGCGCGCACCCCGACGACGCGTGTGGTCATGTCGGCTCGCTCCAACGACTGTCCCAGCCGCCACAGCTCGTAGGCGTCGTCTCGGTTCATCACGGTCGTCATCACCCCATCGAGCTGCTGGCACTCGCCGATCAGATGACCGAGGAACCTGGCGCGACTGCGTCGTTCGACGCCGCTGGCAGCGTTCGAGCCGACGTACAGGTACAGGTCGTTGACGGTCTGCCACGCCTCGCGCGGGATGATCTCCCGAGTCGTGCGGAGGTTCTCGCGTGCCGAGTCCACCGAGGAGGCGATGCTGCCCGGATTGTGCTGGTCGGACACGAGGTAGCGGACGATCGGAAGTTCGCCGATGGCGCTTTCACGCTGCGCGAACAGATCTCCGCCACCGGCCACGGCGAGCAGCGGTTCCCATGTGGACAGCGCGCTCGTCGGAAGGTCGATCACCAGTTCGGTGTAACTGCGCACCAGCCGGGCGGTGTCTTCTGCACGTTCGAGGTACCTGGCACCCCAGTACAGGCTGTCGGCGACACGCGAGAGCAGCATCGGGTCAGCCTGTCGGCGCGATGCCGCGCCGGTGGGTCGGGACCATCGATGTGCGCAGGGCCATCAGTCGGTCTCCACGATCCACGTGTCCTTGCTGCCGCCACCCTGGGACGAGTTGACCACGAGCGAGCCCTTGCGAAGGGCGACGCGTGTGAGGCCACCGGCGCTGACGTAGCTGGCTGCACCGCTGAGGATGAACGGACGCAGATCGACGTGGCGCGACTCGATCTCGCCGTCGCAGATCGTCGGCACCGTGCTCAGTGACAGGATCGGCTGCGCCACCCAGTTCCGCGGATCGGCTTCGATCATCGCGATGTGCGCATCGAGCTCGCTGCGAGTTGCTCGGTCGCCGATCAACAAGCCGTATCCGCCACTTTCGTTGGCGGGCTTGACGACGAGCTCGTCGATGTGATCGATCACGTACGTCCGTTCGTCGGGATAGTGACACCGATACGTCGGCACGTTGGCGAGCAATGGCTCTTCGTTCGTGTAGTACCGGATGATGTCGGGCACCCATGCGTACACGACCTTGTCGTCGGCCACACCTGCACCCGGGGCATTCGCGATCGCCACCTTGCCCGCCCGCCACGACCTCATCAGCCCAGCCACACCGAGCGTGCTGTCCGGACGGAAGACCTCGGGGTCGAGGAAGTCGTCATCGATGCGGCGATAGATGACGTGGACGCGCTCGCGGCCGCTGATCGTGAGCATGTACACGCACTCGTCCTCACCCACGACGAGGTCGGCACCTTCCACCAGCACCGCCCCGAGGCGCTGCGCCAGGAAGGAGTGCTCGAAGTAGGCCGAGTTGTACACTCCGGGCGTCAGCACGGCGATCGTCGGGTTGGTGATGCCGTCGGGAGCGATCGACACCAGCATCCGGTTCAGCTCGTCGGTGTAGCTGTCGACCGGCAAGATGCTCTGCTGGGCGAACAGGTCGGCGAACACCCGCTTGCTGATGGCCCGGTTCTCCAACACGTAGCTCACACCGGAGGGAACGCGAAGGTTGTCCTCCAGGACGTACATCGTGCCATCGGCATCACGGACCAGATCGCTTCCCGAGATGTGTGCCCACACACCGTGCACCGGGTTGGCGCCGACGCATTCCTTGCGGAAGTTCTTCGAGTGCTCGAGCAGGTCGGCCGGGAACACTCCGTCGGCGATGATGCGCTGGTCGTGATACAGGTCGTCGATGAACATGTTGATCGCGCGCAACCGCTGCTTCAGGCCCGCCTCGATGTCGCGCCATTCCGAGGCGGCGATCACCCGCGGGATGATGTCGAACGGCCAGGCCCGGTCGATGCCGCGCCCGTCGGAGTAGACCGTGAACGTGATCCCCATCGTCAGGATGTCCAGCTCGGCAAGGGTCTGACGTTCTTGCAGCTCGCTGTGCTCGAGCGCGGCGAGTTGTCCGAGCAGTGCCTGTGCCGCGGCGCGTGGTGTGCCGTCGGAGGCAACCAACTCGTCCCAGGTGTCGGCGTCGGTGCGCACGTGTGCCATCGTCATCGACCCACGTTGATCAACTCGCGTGTCTGCACCATCACGACACTATGACAGCCGTGTGAACACACGTTGGGGCTCCGCTGCCTGATCCCCCGACCAACCCACCCGCAAAAGGACGAATGGTCAGCCGACCTGTGGTTCCTTCGGAAGGCCGAGCACGCGCTCGCCGACGATGTTGCGCTGGATCTGGCTGGTCCCACCCCAGATCGTCTCGCTGCGGCTGAAGAAGAACGAGCTCATCATCGGGCTCACCGGGTACCCCTCGCGACGGTTGTCGCGGGCGGCACCGGGCCACGATCCAGATGCGGGACCGGTGTCGATCAGCATCGAGCTGGCACCGAAGATGTGCAGCGCGAGCTCCATCGCGTGCTGATGCATCTCGGTCCAGAACATCTTGTTCGTCGCACCGAGAGCGGCAACCCCGGGGTCCATCGTCGCGGACAGCGTGGACGACAACGAACGCAACCCGTTGATCCGCAGGAGCTGAATCTTGGAGTGGTAGCGGGCAAGTCCCTGGCGCACCAGGGGATCGGCGATCGATCCGCTGTCACGCGCTGCGGCAACCATCAACTTCAACTCTTCCTCGAAGCGCCGGTAGCCGGTGGTCGCGCTCAGGCCGCGCTCGAACGCGAGCGTCGAGTTGGCTACCTTCCAGCCGTTGTTGATCCCGCCGACCACGTTGTCGGCCGGGCAGTGGGCGTCGGTGAAGAACACCTCACAGAACTCGGCCGTGCCATCAGGCTGGACGATGCCGCGCACTTCCACGCCCGGCTGGCGCATCGGCACGAGCATGTACGAGATGCCCTTGTGCTTGGGCGCGTCCGGGTCGGTACGGGTGAGTAGGAAGCAGTAGTCGGCGTGGTGCCCGCCGGTGGTCCACACCTTCTGCCCGTTGATCAACCATTCGTCGCCGTCGAGCACCGCCGACGTCTTCAGCGACGCGAGGTCGGAGCCGCTGTTGGGTTCGCTGAACCCCTGACACCAGCGCATCGTGCCATCAAGGATGCGCGGCAGGAACTCGCGCTTCTGGTCCTCGGTGCCCCATTGCAGGATCGTCGGGCCGACCAGGGTGTCGCCGAAGAAGTCGGCACGCAGCGGTGCCTTCACCCTGGCGAACTCCTCGGCGAGCACGACGCCTTGCATCGTCGTCAAGCCCTTGCCGCCGTACTCGGCCGGCCAGGTGGCGCAGATCCAGCCGCCCTCGAACAACCGCTTCGGCCACCCGGCGTTGAACGCGGCGCGCTCCTCGGCAGCTATCTCGAAACCCTCGCCGCCCCAACCCGACGGCAGGTTCTCCTGCAGCCACGAGCGGATCTCCAGGCGGAAGGCTTCGGCATCAGCGGGATAGGTGAGGTCCATCCACCCAAGTATTGACCCGTCGGTCAAGTGGTGGGCAATCGTGTCCGTTCACACCCCGTTCACAAACGCCGAACAGCAGCGAAATCTGGGGCGCGTACCGTCGGCGGGAATGGTCACGCCCGCTCCTGTCACCCTGTTCGCCTCCGCCCCAACCCCCCTCGGGGCGGTCGCCGTCGGCGTGCAGGAGCGGGCCGTGCTCGCCGTACTGCTGTCCAACCGAGGGCGCGTGGTCAGTCGTCGCGAGCTCTCACGCCAAGCCGGTCTCGGCGCGCTGAGTGAGCGGCGCTGCGACGGCGTGATCGTCGCGTTGCGTCGGCGACTCGGGGCCGACTCGGTGATCACGGTCCGTTCCCGCGGGTGGATGCTCGCGCCAACGGCCGAGACCGCAGCCAACACGCTGTTGTGACCTGAGCGCATCTTTGATGTTCGCGTCAACCGGCACCGTCGACCTTGCCCGCCTGTTACTCGATCTCCTGATCGTGATCGCCGCAGCGAAATTCGCCGCAGAAGTGGCGGAACGGCTACGCGTGCCCGCCGTTCTCGGAGAGATCACCGCCGGGATTCTCGTCGGTCCATCCGTGCTCGGCCTCGTCGAGATCGGCGGGGAACGCGGAGTGTCGCTGGCGCTACTGGCCGAGATCGGCGTGTTGTTGCTGTTGCTCTCGGTCGGCATGGAGATGGATCTCGGCGAGCTCGGCAAGGTCGGCGGCACATCACTCGTCGTCGCCGTGATCGGCGTCATCGCTCCGTTCACGCTCGGAACCGGGGTTGCGGTGGTGCTGGG
>JAYSLK010000513.1:0-4159 GCA_043725585.1 Actinomycetota bacterium | reverse complement strand
GTGCAACCCGAGGCCCGTGGTCCCCGGCAGCATCTGGATGCCATACGCATGATCGAGCCGCACGTTGCCGCCGCACAGTTCGCGCACCAACTCGAACACAGCCGCATGGTCGATGAGCCAGCGCAACTCCGGTGCCTCGGCGAGGAAGTTGGTGAACCGCTGCGAGGCGACGGTGGTGCTTGCCGCCGGTCGTTCCAGCCGGCCGCACACCTCGACCAACAGCTCGACCACATCGGCGGCGAGCGCGCCCCGTCGAACCAAATACCCCTGCAGATCGAATCGATACCGTTCAGCTTCGGTCAATGCGGCCACGGACCGCACTGTAGACCTGGGTTCGCAAATCGACCTGGTACCGTCGCCGAGATGTCAGAGTTCGATCGAAGCTCCTGGCCCGTCCACGACCGTGAGGCGTTCCGAGCGGCCGCACGCAAGTGGATCGCCACCAATTGGTCGGTGTCGATCACGGTGCGCGAGTGGTGGCGCCGGCTGGCCGACGCCGGTTTCACGGTTCCCACGTGGGCGACGACGATGGGCGGCATCGGCGCCACCACAGCGATCCAGAACATCATCGAAGCCGAGCTGGGCCGCATCGTCACCATCGGGCCTCCGCTGTCGGGGGAGGGCGTGCACCTCATCGGCCCGATGTTGCGCCAGCACGGGTCGGCTGCGCAACGCGAGCGGTACCTGCCGGCGATCATCGACGGCACCTCGAACTGGTGCGTGCTCTTCGCCGAGCCCGATGCGCGCACCGATCTGGCGGGTGTCATCTCGACCGCGACGCGCACGGACGGTCGGTGGTCGGTCATCGCCGCGAAGCTCAGCACCGACGCCGACATGGCCGATCGTGGACTGGTGTTGGTCCGGACCGAACCCGCCTCAACGGGTTCAGCCGGCCTGTCGTGCTTCGCGATCGCACTCGACCAGCCAACGGTGAGCGTGCAACGTCTGGCCCATGGTGGATCGGTGGTGGTGAGCCACGGAGCGACCACGACGGACGGCGACCTGATCGGCGAGCTGGGAGAGGGCTGGCCGGTCGTGCAGACCGTGCTCGCGCACCGCAACACGAGCCTCGCGGGGCGCATCCGTCGCGGCCTCGTCGACGCGTTGGCAGGAGAGAAGGCGGGCAATCTCGACCGCACCACGGGTGACGTGGTCACCCGCTCAGCAACACGGGCGGCCCCTGCTCAGGAGCGACGGAAGCGACCGTGACCACGCCCGATGAGCCGCCGCTTCGTGGCGCCATCGTTGGTGCAGGTCGCGTCGGGCGCGCGCTCGCCACGGAGCTGTCGAATTGGGATGGTCCGTTCGGACGGGGATTCGATGGTCTGGCCTCCGACGGCAGCCTCTACGACGTGGTGATCCTCGCCGTCCCCGACGCCGAGATCACCCGCGCCGCCTCGGTCGTTCGACGGGGACCGCTCGTCGGGCACGTCGCGGGGGCGATCGGCCTCGACGCGCTGGCGCCACACGAGTGCTTCGGCCTGCATCCGCTGATGACGGTGGCGCACACCGGCGCCACCTTCGCCGGAGCGGGTGCGGCAGTGGCTGGCTCGACGCAGCGGGCCCTCGCGACCGCTCGCTCGATCGCTCGATCGCTCGGGCTGCTGCCGTTCGAGATCGGCGACGCCGACCGTCCGGCGTACCACGCCGCGGCGTCGATCGCGTCGAACTTCCTCGTCGCGTTGGAGTATGCCGCAGAGACCCTGATGGCCACCACCGGCGCAGATCGACGGCTGCTCGTGCCACTCGTGCACGCGACGGTCGACAACTGGGCCGCCAACGGAGGGCCCGCAGCGCTGACGGGCCCGATCGCGCGAGGCGACGAGGCGACCGTGGCCCGCCAGCGCGCAGCAGTCGCGCAGCGAACCCCGGAGCTGCTGGCGATGTTCGACACGCTCTGCGATCTCACGCGGACGCTCGCCGCGCGGCGGTCATCCGGGGCCGAGTCGACGGGGCCCGACTCGACGGGGCCGTCGGTCGACTGATGGCACACTGGCTGATGAAGAGCGAGCCTGAAGAGCTGAGCTACGACGACCTCGCTCGGAAGGGTCAGGCCGGTTGGGACGGCGTGCGCAACTTCCAGGCCCGGAACTCCCTCCGTCACATGGTCGTCGGCGACCTGGTGCTCTTCTACCACTCGAGCACGGTTCCTCCCGGTGTTGCCGGTGTGGCCCGGGTGACGAAGACGGCCGAACCCGATCCCACCCAGTTCGACCCGAGCAGCCACTACTACGACCCAGGGTCGAGGCTCGATGATCCGCGGTGGGACTGGGTGACGGTCGCTCCGGTCCGCGCCCTTCGCTTCGTCACGCTCGCAGAACTGCGTACGATCCCGGAGATGGCGTCATCGAGGCTGCTGGCGCGAGGCAACCGGCTGTCGGTCATCCCGATGACCGACGCCGAGTTCACTGCCGTCGTCGATCGAGCCGACCGGGGCTGACCGGGGCTGACCGGGGCTGCGGTCAGACGACGAGATCAGTCGTGCAGCTGCTGAGCGAGGTAGTTCTGCTCACCGATCTGCCGGATCAGTTCGATCTGAGCCTCGAGCCAGTCGGCGTGCTCTTCCTCCGACACGAGGATCCCTTCCAGCAGGTGACGCGATGCGTTGTCACCCGCGGCCACACACGAGGCGATGCCATCGTTGAGCCGCTTGATCGCGACGTACTCGAGCTCCAGGTCGAGGCCGAACTGCTCGGGCACCGTCTCTCCCACCTTGATGGGGTTCAATCGCTGCATGTTGGGCAGACCCTCGAGGAACAGGATCCGGTCGATGATCTGATCGGCATGCTTCATCTCGTCGATCGACTCGTGACGGACGTACTCGCCGAGGCGGCCGTAGCCCCAGTTCTCGCACATCTTGGCGTGGATGAAGTACTGGTTGATGGCCGTCAACTCCGCCGTCAACACGTCGTTGAGGATCTCGATCACTTCGGGGTCGCCACGCATGGGGCGATCCTATGCGGTCAAGCCGAAGGACGTCCTCACGGTCACGCGTTGTTCGGTATGACGTTGGAGCAGTTCGAGCACGGCGCCCTCGCAACCACCACACCGTGTCGCTGCCCCGCAGGCCGCCTGCAGCTCGGGCAACGTGGCTGCACCGCGATGAATGGCTTTCACGATCGCTCGGTCTCGGACCGACTCGCAGTGGCAGATGATCGCCATACGGAAGATAGTAGGGCGGCCTAACACGATCTGTCAACGGGCGCGAGCGCGGTCGGGACGCGACGTGATCACACCGGTTGTCTATGGGCGCGTCGACGCGACCGTCGTTCGCTCGGCCACCAGGTGCTCCGCGAGCCCACGAATGCGACCGCACGCCTCGATCATCACATCGACTTCGACGGTCAGTGCGAGCCGCAGGTGCCCGGCGCCTCGCGACCCAAAGCTCTCGCCCGGCATCACCACCACGCCGCAGTCCTCGAGCAAGCGCCAGGCGAACTGCTCACCGCTGAGTCCGGTGGCACGGATGTCGGCCATCACGAACATGCCACCCTCGGGCATGTGCACGCTCACGGCGTGGGATCCGGCGAGCGTAGCGACCATCGCCTGGACTCGTTCGCGGAAGACGTTGCGTTGATGAGCGACCTCGGGGTGCTGGTGCGACAGAGCGACCACGACGGCATCGCAGAGGAACGGCTGGATGCCGAACAGCATCGTCTCCGACACGAGCGTCAGCCGACGGATGAACTCCTCGGGGCCTGCTGCCCAGCCGGAGCGAAAGCCGGGGAGCGCATGCGACTTGGAGATGGACGCCACCGACACCGAGCGCTCACGGAGCTGAGGCCGATCGAACGGCGACGCGAACGGCACGTCGAAGGTGAGGTCGGCATACACCTCGTCACACACGATCCAGAGGTTGTGGCGCAGGCAGACCTCACCGATCGCATCGATCTCGGCGGCCGACAGCACTGCCCCGGTCGGGTTGCTCGGCGTGTTGAGCAGCAGAACCCTGGAGTTGGGGGTGATCGCGGCTTCGAGCGCTTCGGGGGTGAGGTGGAAGTTCACCTCGGGCAGGGTGGGCACCGACACGAAGGTCGCCCCGCTCGCCGCGACCACCGCTTCGTACGTGGCGTAGTGAGGGTCGGGCACCAACACGTCGTCACCGAACTCGACCAGCGTGTTGATCGCGGCATACAGCGCGTGCTGGGTGCCGGATGTG
>JAYSLK010000512.1:0-4565 GCA_043725585.1 Actinomycetota bacterium | reverse complement strand
GCCTTCCACGCGGTGGAAGGAGCTGGAATCACCGCCGGTGACACGGTGCTTGTGGTGGGCGATGGCGCAGTTGGTCTCCTCGCCTGCCAGGCGGCCGGGCTCTTCGGCGCCGCCAACATCGTCCTCGCTGGACATCACGACGACCGGCTCGACATCGGTGCGCGCCTGGGGGCGACACACACCGTCAACACCGTCAACGGCAACGGGCTCGGCGATCTCCTGTCCGAACTGACCGACGGCCTCGGGCCGGCCGCCGTCGTGGATTCCATCTCGTCGGCGACGTCGATGGGGGATGCCTGCACCACGGTTCGACCCGGCGGCACGGTGAGTTGGGTCGGCATGGAGGTGTTTCTCGGCGCTCCCACGGTACCCTGGGACGTCGCGTTCATGCGCAACCTCACGCTACGCGGTGGTGTGTGCCCGTCGCGTCGCTACATCCGACGGCTGTGGCCGCTCCTTGAGTCGGGGCGCCTCGATCCGTCGCCGGTCTTTACGCATGACCTTTCGCTCGCCCAGGCCGCGGATGGGTACAACATCATGGCCGCACGTGAGCGGGGCTCGGTCAAGGTGGCGGTGACGCCGTGACGGGCAGTCGAGGTGCGGGGGCGGCGGGTCGGTTGTTGTCAGTTGCCTTCTCGGTCGTCGGAGGGATTGTGGCCGCACCGAGCGTGACGCACCGAACGGTGTCTGACACCGGACGGTGACATCAACTCGCTGGACCGACGACGGGGCAGGCTGTCCACATCGCCGTTGCAGAACGCAGGATGTTGAATCCGGGCGGGGTCCTCCCGCTGGTTCTGGGTGTTCCGACCCTTTTGGGCTTCTTGACGCTGGGTCTTGGACTCCGCAGAAAAGCCAACTCGCCAGGTGCCACGGCACGACGGATGCCCGTTTCAGCCGCGGGGCCGCAACAGGCGAAAAAAACGGACGCCCATTGGTGATGTTCGGACGGGCGAGGTTGGTCGCCTGCGGACCAGCGTAAGTTTCGGGTTTGCTTCTCGTCGTCGTAGTACGAGCCCCACGCTGACCACGTCACGGGATGTCTCGTCCGACCCGATGCCATCAGCACCGCTGACCGTCGCATACGAAGCGAAGATGAGATGAAGGGAACACCGATGCACCGTTTCGGATTCCGGATTACCAGACTGATGTCGCTGTCGGTGATGGCGGCGGTGCTCATCGTTCCGTCGGTGGCGCTGGCTGCCGTGAGCGTCACGAAAGCTTCACTCAGCACGGGCAGCCTCAGGGTCGAGGGCCAAGGGGCGCGGTCAAACGCGACGATCACGGTGTCGTCGCCCGAATCCTCGGCGACGGGTAGAGCCGATAGCGGGGGCAGGTTCAAGGTCTCCGCATCGAGTTTCAGGTCGAGCACCTGCGAGGTGACGGTGGGCGACGGAGTCACTTCGGCGGTTGCGACCCTCTCTGGGTGTACCCCTGCTCCCGCCCCTGCTCCCGCGCCGGCGTTGTCATCGGTGGCGCTGAGCCACACCTCGCTCAACTCGGTCGGCACCCTGGCCGTTGGAGAAGTCCTGCTGGCGAGCGTGACCTCGGCACCGGTCACCGTGGCACTCTCGAGCAGCCATCCCAGCATCGCCCCTGTGAGCAGCGCCTCCGTTCAGGTTGCAGCCGGCTTCAACCAGGCGGTATTCACGGTGCAACAAACCTCCATTGTCACCGCCCCGACCAGCGTGACAATCTCGGCCTCCACCGGCGGGGTGACGAAGACGACACTCTTGACGATCAACCCGACGCCGCCCATGGCCTTCTTCGCCCCGACGGCCGATATGGGTCCGGGCTACGTGGGCGCCAACTTCGTCGACACGGCCGTCGGCATCGGAACGACGTTGGGGGTTTCCTCCCACGTCGGCTGCGTCCGCTTCGACATCACCGCGGGCCAACTCCCCAACGGCCTGTTCCTCGTTGACCCGAACACCGGTGCGACTCCCTGCAAGATCCCGGCCGTCTCGGTCTCGGGCGTGCCGACCACCGTGCAGACGAGCACATTCACCCTCACGGCGACCGACCAGGGCAACGGCCAACAGGCGACCATCATCGTCACCATCACGATCAACCCGGCGCTCGGGCTCGCGATCACCCCCCAGTTTCCCTGGTCGCCCGTCGTCGGAAGCTTCGCCAACTTGTGGATCACCGGCAGCGGCGGCGTTGTGCCGTACACATGGACCCGGACCGCCGGTCAGTTCCCGCCGGGAATGTCGCTCGTCCAAGACAACCGGGACGGCCCCTTGGTACGGGTCACGGGAACTCCGACGACCGCCGGGACGTACACCTTTACCCTGCGAGTGACGGATGCTCAGGGCGCCACCGGAACCCAGGCCATCACCGTCACGGTGATCCCCGCCTGACCGGGCTCTAAGTGGTCCTTCTCGTGAGTACGGGCACGTTTCCTGAGCGAAACGGCCCGGAGCGGGGCTCGCCCCGGCGGGTGGAAATTCGAACCTCAGAACGCCTATTTACGAAGCAAAACCGAGCCATACGGCGTCGGCGAGATCGCTGTGAGCGTACGTCCGAGAACAAAGCCGGACGTTCGCCTCATGGACCATCGTGTGCCCTGACGCGGTTGCAGGCTGATGTCACGTTGGCTGCAGACGGTCGCGCGGCTCTTGATCCGGGCAAGCGTCGTTGGCGTGTTCGCGTCCGCCTCCCGGTTCGACACGACCGCGGGACCGCCGTTCGATTCACCGTTTGAACGACGGTCCCGCGAGGTTCATGCGACTGATGGGGGCGCCGTTTCGATGCAATCACGCATCGTTTGGCACCCGCCTGAGGCTGGTGGTGTGGGCTGCCGCGCTTGCGTGAATCAGCGAGGCGGCCCAATGGGGGCCGCAGTCAATGGCGGCTCCGTCCCGCGACGCCGCGCCCGCCCGGGCGATGCGCTCGCTGTTGGTGGAGCCCGCTCGTCCTCGCGTTCGGCGTCCCGACGGCGCCCACTTGTTGCCATGTTCCACGCGTCGGCGCAATTGCGCCTGGATCCGTCGGGGTGACCCCGTCGAGGATTCCGTCGTGTCGGTGGATGGCCCAGCGGTGCATTCCGTGGCGCTCCGATGTGCGGTGGCGTGAGGATGGCATCGACGATTGCGTCGTGTTGGTGCTGATCCTCACGACCGAGTCTTCTCCGATTGGCGTGCCGTGTCAAGTCGGATTCGCGACCTTGTCCACACCGCTTCGGAAGCGGACGCGAACAGGTCTCGTCCCGGTGCGCACCCCCCGCGGTCAATGGATGACGGCGCTCGCAGCCGCTACGCGGAGCTGAGGGGATTCGCCGGCACAGCTGCGGCGAATCCCAGAGCGAGCCGTGGAGAATCCGAAACTCGCCTCCGCGTCTGCACGTATGCAGCGACTGCGAGGACCGTGCGATTGTCGCTTTCGGTGGCGCGCACCTTGATTGCCCGGCACGCGCGAGGAATCAATTCGAAGCCACCGGGATCAGCCGACGCGATCGCGTCGGACACCACCACACGCGGAGAGAACCATGGACATGCAGAGGATCCTCAAGATCGGCGGGCTCGTGGCCGGGGTCGTCATGATCGCCTTCGGCGTCGGCTCGATCGCCCTGGGCGTGGACGCGCGCAGCACCGTCACGACGGAGTTGAAACGGGAACTCATCGTCGGCTCGGCGGATATGAGTCCGATCGAGATCCAGAAGGCGGTGCAGGAGGCCGGCCTCAAGAATGTTCCGATCCCGTCGTGCAACGTCGCGGACCAGAAGATCGACACCGGGGCCGACGCCCGTTGCTTTGCCCAGTACATGCGGGTCCATGCGCTTGAGTCGTCGGGCGGCCTCACCTACGCGCAGATGGGACGCTTTGCCTCCGCAGCGACCCCAACCGACGCCAAGGGCACCAACGACCAGGCTGCCGCGGCGAAGGATGCGCAAGGCAAGCCGATCGCAAACGGCCCGCGTAACACGTGGGTGACCGAGACCGCCCTCTCAACGGCGCTCAACGTCTCCTTCATGGCGGAGAAGCTCGGGCTCTTCACGATCGTGATCGGAATCGCGCTGCTGCTGAGCGGTATCGGCTTCATCATCCTCGCGCTCGGCATCCTTGGAAGACGTGAGCAGATGCCTGTGACAAGCTGACCGAACCCCTGAACGAGCCGAGGCGAACAGGCGGCACTTCCCGCCAAGCACGATCCGGGAATCCGGGCGAACGGGTCGGGGACTTCCCATGGAGCGAGCGCACTCACCGCCTGGCACGGAGGTGAAAGGCGTTCGCCCGAGGGCCCTTCAGCGCCCTCGCGGGCACCCACGCGTATGCCCGAAGAGCCGGACAACCGCCGCCGCAGCGGTCGTGGGGTCGATCCTGCCGGGCGCGCACTCGGGTGGGGCGTCCCCATCGGCGGGCGGCCCCACCCGGTGGTGCTCAACCGCGAGGCCGCTCGGGCGGGATGACGGCGAAGCCGCGAGGGGCGATGTGGAAACCCTCATAGTGGTAGGGCAGGTGGGTGCTCTCCTCCGCGGCCCATCTCGGTTCGTGGTGGTGGCGCACGACGACCCACATCACGATGTCGTCACCGTTCGCGGTGTCGAGCCCGCCGGTCGCGTA
>JAYSLK010000511.1:0-2505 GCA_043725585.1 Actinomycetota bacterium | reverse complement strand
CCACTTCACGGCCAGCAGCGCCGTCACGAACGCGACCAGCGTGCCGAGCAGCGGCGTCTGCCATCCGTACAGATCGAGCAACGTGCTGCCGTCCTTGGCGAGATCGAGCACCGTCGCCGCCGACAGCGTGGCCAGCCCAAGCAGGAAGCTGAACTCCACCGCGGCAGACATGCTGAGGCCGATTGCGAGCGCTGCGATCATGGTGACCAGGCTGCGGCTCGTGCCGGGCCACAGGGCCAGGATCTGGGCGCTGCCGATGATCGCCGCATTGCGAGTGGTGAGCTGTTCCAGCGCTCCCGCCCCCTTGCCCGGCCGCCACCACAACAGAAAGATTCCACCGGCAAGCCATGCCGCAACGATCGGCCAGGGACCGAACAGCCGCTCCTTGATCGTGTCACCGAGCACCACGCCGACCGCAGCGGCGGGCACGAAGGCGACGATCAGCCGCAGCAGGACGTTGCGACCCACCTGGTCGCGACCGACCGCGCCGTTGGCCATCTGCACGAGACGGCGGAACGACACCGCCACCACGGCCAAGATCGCCCCGATCTGGATTGCGATCGCGTACGTGTCGGCGGCGGCCTTGCCACTGCCCGTTCCGAGGTCGAGCAGGCGCTGGGTCACCAGGAGGTGTCCGGTGGACGAGATCGGCAGGAACTCGGTGATCCCTTCGACCGCGCCCAGGATGATCGCCTTCGCGGGCGTGAGCGGGCCGGTATCGGCCGTGAGCACCAGGACGATGATCGCAAGGGCGAGCACGGCCCAGCTTGCGACGACCACCGAACGTTTCATCGCCGGTGACTGTACGCGGCGACATCGCCACCAGGCCGTCACCGACCCGAATCGGGTCGTTCGGCCCACGGCCGCCTCATCGAAACCGACCCCGGCCGTCTCACGGCTGTCCCGTACGATGACCGACGTGCCCGACTGGTCCACCATCGCCGCGTTCTCCGCCGCCACGATCGCCCTGTTGCTCATCCCCGGTCCAGCGATCCTGTACATCCTCAACCGATCGGTCAGCGATGGCCGTGAAGTGGGCCTTGCGGCAGTCGCAGGTCTCGAGGTGGGTGATGCCATCCAGGTGATGGCCGCGGCCGCGGGGCTGAGCGCGGTGATCGCGACGTCGGCGACGGCGTTCAACGTCGTGAAGTGGGCCGGAGCGATCTACCTCATCGTCACCGGACTTCGCACGCTGCTGCACCCGCCCGAGCCACTCGACCCCGATCAGCCGGGCGTCAGCATGCGCCGCGCGTTCCGGCAGGGTGTGATCGTGAACGCGCTCAACCCGAAGACGGCCCTGTTCTTCCTGTCGATCTTCCCCCAGTTCATCCACGCCCATGAGGGCAGGGCCTTCACCCAGGCCCTGGTGCTCGGGGCGGTCTTCGTCGTGCTCGCGACGATCTTCAATGGCACGTATTCGTTGGTCGCCAGCAGCTTGCGAACCCTGTTGTTGCGTGGTCGAACGCTGCCGTTCATCCGACGGTGGGTCTCGGGCGGTCTGTTCGTCGGCCTCGGCCTGCTCGCCGCAACGGCGGGCCACACGTCGACCGCGTCGGGCCACAGCCCGGCTCGCTGATCACGCCAGCGCACAGCGCCGGTACCCACACCCAGCGCCACGCAACGCGGCGATCGCGGCGAGGGTCACGCGCTCATCGAGGCACGGGGCAACCACCGAGCCCCCCGAGCCAGGGGTCGTTGCGTGCATACCTGTCGAACGAACGAGCTCGACGAGTTCTGCGTGATCGGCCCGCAACGGCGCGCACGCTTGGCGAATCGTCCACGTCCGGTCCATGGCCTCGGCCAGGACGAGCGCGTCGCCTCGCTCGACCGCACGCGCTGCGCCGCGGGCGATCGCTCCCAGCTCGGACATCGGAGCGACGAGGCTCACCGCGTGACGCCGCAGGGGTGCGTGATAGTCGTCCGACGATGTCGCGGTACCTGCGGCCCACCCGACGAGCAGGTCGAGGTGCACCCCGTGCGGGAGGCCAACCATCGTCACCACCGGTACGTCCACCCCGTCGAGATCGTCCATGGATGCCGTGTCGACCAGCACCATGCCACCCATGGACTGCACGATTCGATCCTGCCAGCCTGCCGCGATGCCCAGCACGTCGCGTTCCGCGCGCAGCGCGAGGGCTGCGACCACCCGCCGGTCCAGATTCGCCCCCCAGGCGATGGACGCAGCATCGATCGCCCCCACCGCGAGTGCACTCGACCCAGCCAGGCCGATCGACCTGGGCACGGCCGTGTGCCAGCGCAACCCGAGTCCCGTCAGGCGTTCGGCCTCCAGCCCGGTTCGGCGGAGATGATCGACCAGCGCCCACAACGCCGCGCTGATGATTCGTTGCTCGGAACCGTGCCCCTCCCGATCGACATGATCGAGCCATGCCTGCACCGTCGGCCACATCGCCGTGACCCCGGCCCCGTCGAGGGTCAGCGCTCGTTGCGGGGTCGCTGACACCTCGGCATGCAGGCCATCGAGTGCCGCCGCCAACACCGCACCGC
>JAYSLK010000510.1:0-1841 GCA_043725585.1 Actinomycetota bacterium | reverse complement strand
TTCGTACTGAGCGCGTCGCTTCCCCTCGCGTTCGCGGCGGCCATCGCGCGTCGAGTGGGGATGGCAGTGGTCAACCTCGGGATCCTGACGGCGCTCCTGTGGCTCGCCGCGCCGGTCGTGTTCCACGAACCCCCGGGATCCCTGCCGGCCGGCGCACCTCGCGTGACCATCGCGTCGGCCAACGTGTACTTCCGCACCGATCGACCCGACGAGGCGGTCGAGACGCTGTTCGCGCTCGGCGCAGATCTGGTGGCGATGACCGAGTACTCCGTCCAGGTCGAACAGGCGGTCGAACAGGCGGTCGAGAGATCACACGGACGCAACCCGTACCCTTTCGTCGTGAGCCGGTCGCCGGGCGGCCGCGACGGGGTCGCGCTGTTCAGCCGATACCCGATCGCCGATGCCGAAGTGACGCCGATCGGGAGCAGTCTGGCCATCGACGCCACGATCGACCTCGACGGCGTGCAGGTGCGTGTCGTCGTCGTGCATCCGCTGCCTGGCACCGACGGCCCGGCGCTGGAGCAATGGGGTCACGACATCCCGGCGATCGGTCGGCTGACGGATCCGACCGATCTCGACGGACTACCTGTCGTGATCGTCGGTGACTTCAATGCGACCCGCTGGCATCCCGCGTTCCGTGAGGTGCTCGGCCGAGGGTGGCGCAGCGCGCACGAGGTGCTGGGCCGAGGGTGGTCACGCTCGTGGCCGGCCGGCCGATCGTGGCCAGCGCTGGTCCGCATCGATCACGCGTTGGTGAGCGAGACGGTGGCTGTCGAAGACATCGTCGATGTCGCCATTCCTGGCAGCGACCACATCGGCTTCGTGGTGACGGTCCGGGTTCCTGAAGCGGGTTCCTGAAGCGGGTTCAGGAAGCGGGTTCAGGAACGGTCAGTGGCCGCCGATCGGCCAGGCGTGGCCGATCACCCGGCCCTGCACGTCGTCGACCGAGACCGTGCCGAACGCCCGCGAGTCGAGCGACGTGTCGCGGTTGTCGCCGAGGACGAAGACCTCACCTTCGGGCACCTCGACCGGGCCGTGGAAGTACCCGTCCATGTTGGCGTTGTCGATGTCGGCGTCGAAGACGGCTTCACCGTTGAGCATCAGCTGCCCGTCGTCGATGCCCACGGTGTCGCCGCCGACGGCAACGACCCGCTTGACGATCGTCTCACCGGTACGAGGGTCTTCGGTGACCACCACGTCGTTCACCTCCGGGTCGCGGAAGCGGTAGGTGGTCTTGTCGACCACCAGCACGTCGCCCTGGCGATAGTCGGGGGCCATGCTGTCGCTGCGAACCCTGACCGCCTCCACCAGGAACGTCTGCACGAGCAGCACCAGCACGATCGCCACGACGAACCACCCGACGCGCCAGATCGTGCGTCCGTCGTCGGCGTCCTCGAGTTCGTCGTCCAGATCCGAGCCATCGGCGTTGACCGGACGCTGTTCTGCGCTGTTCTGGGCAAAGGACCGCGAGTGGTGCCGCAGGACGACCGGCAGCTCGAGGCTCACGTCAGGGCTCCAAGGATCGCAAGTGCCCAGATCGAGAGTCCGCACCACATCAGGCCGTTCGACGCACGCCGTCGAGCCCGGCGCGGGAGAAACCCCAGCAAGACGACGATCAACGCGACCTCGGCGACCAGTGTCAACATGTCGACCGGGCCGACCAGCTTGTCGCCATCGGGCATGATCGGCATCCCCGGCAACAGCTTCGCCCCGTGTACGGGGACACCCGGGCTGAACGGAAGTCCGACGGTGCGGCTGGTCAGATAGAGGACCACCACGGCCACCGTGCCCCACAGACCCACCTTGACGAGCCGGGGCGACGGCGACGGTCGCAACAGTGC
>JAYSLK010000509.1:0-4101 GCA_043725585.1 Actinomycetota bacterium | reverse complement strand
CCGCTGCGATTCGCGACCAGAACGAAGATCGTCGACCGGAACGACTCAGAGGTGGTTCAACCTGAGGCCGCGGTTGGGCCAGCGGCAGTGCAGCAACTTGCCGGTGCCGCTGACCGTGATGTAGGCGTCGCGATACTCACCGCTGCCGTCGCGGTCGCCGAAGCAGATGTTGGTGGTGAGCAGATCGCCCGTGGGGATGTGATGCGATTCCCCGGTCGGGCTGATCACCGTGATGCCACCGTTGATGAGCGTTGCCACGCACACGTTGCCGTCACCGTCGACGGCGAGCGAATCGAGCAGTTGATAGCCGGGCAGGCCGGCGAGCACCCCTGGATCGAGCGGCGCCGCCGGCTCGAGCACGCCTGGCGAGACGACGGTGCGCCGGAAGACGCGGCCGCTGTGGGTCTCGGCCCAGAACAGGGTGCCGCCATCGGGCGAGAGCCCGATGCCATTCGGGGCCTCGACGGGGTGCACCACCTCGGTGATCGACGAACCATCGGCCAGCGCGTAGTAGATACTGGTCAGGTCGCTGGTGCGGTTCACTCCGTCACGGATGCCGTGATCGGTGAACCAAAAACCTCCGCCAGCGTCGAAGACCAGATCGTTGGGTGCGCGAAGCGGACGGCCGTCGCATGCCGTGTAGAGGTCGACGAGTTCGCCGGTGACCAGATCGAGGCGCTGGATCCGGCCACCGATGTAGCGGCTCGAGTCGAACGGGCCGGGCAGCAGCAGTTCACCGAGATCGACTGCGGTGAAGCAGCCACCGTTGTTGCAGAGGTAGAGCGCTCCGTCCGGACCGATGGCCGCACCGTTCGGACCTCCCGCAACGTCAGCGACCGTCTCCTTGGTGCCGTCGGGATGCACCCGCGTGACTCGCGGGCCGAACATCTCCACCAGGATCACCGAGCCATCGGGCATCGAAATCGGGCCCTCCGGGAACCGCAGTCCCGACGTGATCTCTGTGAACTCCATGACGCACCCCCATGCGATCGGCGACAGCAAGCCGCTTCATCGGGCATCATTGCATCGTCGGTGACGCACCGTTGAGTCGTGGTGTGTCCACATCGCCAACACCTGCGGAGGTGCACACCGTGACCAAGCACACCAGCGTGGAGGAGTACCTGGCCACCTGCGGCGAGATCGGCCGCAAGCGGCTGCTGGCCATCCGGGAGATCGTCATCGATCGGGCGCCCGATGCACGTGAGACGATCAGCTACGACATCCCCACCTTCACCGTCGGCGGCAAGCCACTCGTGCACATGGCCGCTTGGAAACAGCACGTGTCGATCTACCCCGTCCCCGACGGTGACGACGACTTCCAGGCGCTCCTCACGCCGTACGTCACGGGAAAGGGCACCCTCACCTTCCGCCACCGCGACCCCCTCCCGCTCGAGGTGATCGGACGCATCGTCGATGCCCGAGTTCGCCAACACCGAACATGAGGTTCCGTGAGCTCGACCCGCAGCATGTGCGGGTTTCGCTCACGAAACCTTGGGGTGGACGGGGTGGGCGAGGTTTACGCTCGGGCGATGGGCGATTTGGCGATCGATGCACGCGTGACCGAGGTGGGCCCGAGCACGTTCGAACGCTCGCTCGTGCGCGACTGGGAGATCTGGGGGCCGAACGGCGGCTACATGGCGGCCATCGCACTCGATGCCGCGCGCCGGGAGTCGCAGCGTGCGCGGCCGGCGAACGCCACCGTCCACTTCCTCGGCGTCGCGTCGTTCGATGCTCCGGTCACGGTGGTGGCGACCACCCAACGTGCGACTCGACAAGCGACCAGTGTGGGCATCCGCATCGAACAGCAGGGCAAAGCGATCCTGTCGGCAATGGTGTGGGCGCTCGACGACGGCCTCGATGGTCTGGAGCACGACGACTCGACGATGCCCGACGTGCCGGTGTGGCACGAGTTGCCCACCATGGCCGAGCGGATCGCAGCCGACCCCGGAGCGACGCCGAATCGCTATCGCTTCTGGGACAACTTCGAGCAACGACCGACGGAATGGCTCGGCTCGGCCGACTGGAGCACCCGCCAACTGGGCCCGGCCCTGTACCGCAATTGGATGCGCTTCGCGAATGGCGCCGTCGGGACCGACGCGTGGGCGCAAGCCGCTCGATTGTTGCTGTTGGTCGACCTAGGTGCGTGGCCATCGATCGGCCGACGGCACGTGACCGACGAGTGGATGGCTCCGAGCATCGACGTGTCGTGCGAGTTCCACCGGCTCGGCACGGGTGACGAGTGGTTCCTCCTCCAGGGCGAGAGCCCGTTCGCGGGCGAAGGCCTGGTGGCCAGCCACCAGCACGTCTGGAACCAAAGCGGCGAACTGCTGGCGAGCGGCATCAGCCACTTGCTCTGCCGCCGCGTCGCCTGATCTGACCTCGGAGTTCGTGAGCGGCACCCGCACATGCTGCGGGTGCGGCTCACGGACTCGACGCCGGGGTCAGGGCTGGACGGTGAGGGTGGCGATCTGGAGGCCGCCGATGCGAGAGACAGCCGACGTGGCATTTCGGTCGCGACCGAACAGGCGCACCCTCGCCGCCGGCGACGCAACGAGGTTCTTCATCCACTGCGAGTCTCCGCGCACCGTAGAGACGTAGACCGTGTCGCCCACCCGAGCCGACAGCAGCGGCACTCGCCGAGGCGATCCGCTGACGCGCCCGGTCGTCTCGACGACGAGGGGGCCGACTCCGATCGGCAACGGGTTGCCGAAACCCGCTTCGATCAGCGGACGCACGACGGCGTTCAGCGAGCGAAAGACGTGACGGACGACGGCGAGCGGCTCTGGTGTGGACACACCACATCCAACCCCCATCACGAGACCGGCATTCCGTGACACCGGACACCTGTTCCGACAGGCCGGCTGGCCGGCGGCTGACTGGCTACTGTCTCGATGTCACCCGAGAGGCTTCAGTTGCCGCTGAGCAGTTCGAACTCCTCGACCGTCATCAGCACCGAACGAGCCTTCGAGCCCTCGCTGGGGCCGACGATGCCGCGGGTTTCGAGGAGGTCCATGATCCGGCCCGCTCGGGCGAAGCCCACCTTGAGCTTGCGCTGCAGCATCGAGGTGCTGCCCAACTGGCTCCGCACCACCAGTTCGATGGCCTGGCGCATCAGCACCTCGTCCTCGTCCTCGTCGCCACCGGTCGACGAGCTGCCGAACATGCCGCCGCCAAAGCCGCCTTCGTTGTCGTCGCCCTCGACGCCGCTGACGTAGGTGACGTCGGGAGCCTGCCTGCGCCAGTGCGCGACGACCTTGCGCACCTCTTCTTCGCTGACGAACGAGCCCTGGATGCGCTGCGCCACGTTGGAGCTGCCTGGCAGCAGGAGCATGTCGCCCTTGCCGACCAGCTTCTCGGCGCCGGGCTGGTCGAGGATGACTCGGCTGTCGGTGAGCGACGACACGGCGAATGCCATGCGGGCGGGAACGTTGGCCTTGATCACCCCGGTGATCACGTTCACCGACGGTCGCTGCGTCGCGACGATGAGGTGGATGCCGACCGCACGGGCCTTCTGGGCGATGCGAGTGATGCTCTCTTCGACGTCTCGAGCGGCCACCATCATCAAGTCGTTGAGCTCGTCGACCACGACCACGATGTACGACATCCGCTCGTACTGCGGCGGCGCGTCGTCGTCGAGCAATCCAGGGATCGCCTCACCCTGGAGCTCGCCGCGGTCGTAGGCCGCGTTGAATCCGCCGATGTCGCGGAACCCCACCTCGGACAGCACGTCGTAGCGGCGATCCATCTCCTTGCACGCCCATTGGAGCGCGTTGGCGGCCTTCTTGGGGTTCGTGACCGGCTGGGTGAGCAGGTGTGGCAGCCGGTTGTACTGGCCCATCTCGACCTGCTTGGGGTCGATAAGGATCAGCTTCACCTGCTCGGGCGTGGTGCGCATGAGCAACGAGGTGATGATGCAGTTGATGCCGCTCGACTTGCCGGCGCCGGTGGGGCCGGCGATGAGCAGGTGCGGAGTGGTGGCCAGGTTCAGGAACACCGAGCGGCCGGCGATGTCCTTGCCGACGGCCACATCGAGGGGGTGGTTGGCCGTCTTCGACTCGGCCGAGGTCATGATGTCGCCCAACGCCACCAGCTGCCGGGTGT
>JAYSLK010000508.1:0-2598 GCA_043725585.1 Actinomycetota bacterium | reverse complement strand
CTGCGCTGACGGCGAACCGCGACCAGTTGTCGGTCGCGACCTCGCTGTCGCTGTACCTGCTCGCAGTCGTCGCGATCACCGCCGCCGGGGGCGCCGTGCCCGGATTGGGAGCCGCCGTCGCCGCCCCGCTGCTCGCGAACTGGTTCCTCATCCCGCCGTACCACACCCTACGGATCTCCAGCGGTGAGAACGTGCTGGAGTTGGCGGTGTTCCTCTCGGTGGCGGGCATCATGTCGGCGTTCGTGTCCATGGCCGCCAGGCGGGCAGCGGAGGCGGACCGCGCTCGGCGGGAGGCGTCGACCCTGGCCTCGCTCACCAGCTCGGGACAGTTCGACCTCCCCGATGTGGTCATCGAACAGCTTCGTCGCGCCTTCCATCTCGATGGCGTGTCGGTGCTCGCCCCCGAAGATGCCGCGGTGCGCGTGCTGGCCGCAGCCGGAGACGCACCGATGCGGACCGCCGATGCCGACGCGGTACATCCCTTGTCGAGCGGCTTCGTGCTCGCGACCCGCGGACCGGCGCTCGCGGCCGACGATCATCGGGTGCTCAGGGCGTTTCTGGGCCAGCTGTCGCGGGCGCTCGAGCAGCAGCGGCTGCGCTCAATCGCGAACGAGGCCGACACGCTCGCTCGAGCAGACGAACTGCGGACGGCGATGCTGCGGGCGGTGTCGCACGACCTGCGATCGCCACTGGCGAGCATCAAGGCATCGGTGTCGAGCCTCCGGCAGACAGACATCGACTGGCCGCAGGAGACCCGGAACGAATTCCTCGCGTCGATCGAGGCGGAGACCGATCGGCTCACCTCGATCGTCACCAACCTGTTGGATCTCAGCCGCCTGGAAGCAGGCGTCCTCCGACCCGTGCTGCGCGCCGCGTCGATGGAGGAGGTGGTGCCCGGTGCGCTCCACTCGGTCGGGATCTCGTCCGAAAAGGTGGACGTGTGGCTACCTGCGGATCTCCCCGATGTACAGACCGATCCGGCGCTGCTCGACCGCGTCGTGGCGAACCTGATCGGCAACGCCCTCCGTTGGTCGTCATCCGATCAGCGGGTCAAGGTGCAGGCACACCGCACCGGAACGAACGTCCAGCTGCACGTGATCGATCATGGCCCCGGCATCCCGCAGGCGCAACGAGCGATCGTCGTCCAACCCTTTCATCGCCTCGACGACTCCGGGGCGAGTGGTGGCCTGGGACTGGGACTCGCTATCGCAGATCGGTTCGTGGCAGCCATGGGCGGCACGCTCGAGTTGCGTGACACTCCTGGCGGAGGCCTCACCGCCGTGGTCTCGTTACCCATCTCGGGGCCATCACCCGTGTCCTCGACGCCGCCGACCACTGCGTCGCCCGTGGAGGGATCGTGAGCCGCATCCTCTGCGTGGAAGACGAGCCGCACCTGCTGCGCACGCTCGGGGCCAACCTTCGCGCACGCGGCTACGCGGTGGAGCTGGCACCCACCGGCGAACGCGGGCTCGAGCTGGCGCTGGCGACGAAGCCCGACCTGGTGGTTGTCGACCTCGGACTGCCGGGCATCTCGGGGATGGAGGTGATCCGGTCGTTGCGACGGTGGACATCGGTGCCGATCGTGGTCCTGTCGGCACGAGACAGCGAGTTCGACAAGGTCGGCGCGCTCGACGCCGGGGCGGACGACTACGTGTCCAAACCGTTCGGGATGGGAGAACTGCTGGCCCGCGTGCGGGCGGCCTTGCGGCGACCGGCACCGAACGACGAGCCCCCTGCGGTCGTCACGGCAGACTTCAGGATCGATCTGGCCGCGCAGCGAGCGACGACGCCCAACGGGGATGCACGGCTCACCCCGACCGAGTGGCACTTGGTCGAGGTGCTGGTCAAACGGGCCGGTCGTCTCGTCTCGAGCAGGGATCTGCTGCAAGCGGTGTGGGGGCCGCAGTACGGAGACGAGACGAACTACCTCCGGGTGCACATGGCTCACATCCGCCGGAAACTCGAGCCGGAGCCGAGCCGCCCCCGGTACTTCCACACCGAGCCGGGGATGGGGTATCGGTACGAACCGCCGAGCGAAAATGCTCCCGCCGACGGATCCGGTGCCGGCGCGGGCGCCCGCTAAGAAGCCGTTAACGTCCGCCGCCGCCAACGGCGGTCACGGCAACCTGTTGCAGCCGACGTGTCGGTACCTATGGCAGCACTGAAACAGATCCTCATCGGCAAACCCATCTCGAGCGCTGAAGAGCACCATCAACGCCTGAGCAAGAAGATCGCTCTCCCGGTCTTCGCCTCCGACGCGATCTCCTCCACCGCATATGCGACCGACGAGATCCTCGTCGTGATCGTGATCGGAGCCGGTGTCGGTGTGACCGCCTTCAAGACGCTCGTGCCGATCGCAATCGTCGTCTGCGCCCTGATGGTCATCGTCGTGAGCTCGTATAGACAGACGATCCATGCGTACCCCTCCGGAGGCGGCGCGTACATCGTGAGTCGTGAGAACCTCGGCTCCGTGCCCGCCCTCGTGGCAGGTTCGTCGTTGCTCGTCGACTACATCCTCACGGTCTCGGTGAGCGTGGCCGGTGGGGTGCTCGCGATTCGAACGGCAACGGGGTTCGATCCCAAGTGGACCGTGCCCGT
>JAYSLK010000507.1:0-5734 GCA_043725585.1 Actinomycetota bacterium | reverse complement strand
TCGAGACGTTCTCCATCGAGGAGCTCGAACTTGCCTTCGCCGAACGGCACGAGCGTCTCTTCGACTGGAAGGTGCTGCTCGAGAACTATTCTGATAGCTACCACACGCCGTTCGTTCACCCCGAGATCGACACCACTGCATCGGAGGACTACCCGATGGTGTCTGACGGGCCGGTGCTCTCGGGATCGGCCGCCGCCTGACGCAGCGGAGCGAGGGTTCGACGACCCGCTGGCCGGAACGGCGAACGTTCGCTGCAGCCGCTGTCGCCGACACGATCGGTAGCGTGTGGGCGGTGATCGGCACACTCGGCGACCTGGTGGAGGACATCGCAGTCAAGCTGTCCGGGCCGATGAACCTGGCTTCGGACACCGACGCGGTGATTCGTCGCCGGCGGGGTGGGAGTGCGGCCAACACAGCGGTGGCCGTGATCCGAGCAGGTGGTCGGGCTCGGTTCATCGGGCAGGTGGGCGACGACGCGATCGGCTCGGCCTTGGTCGCCGAGCTCGCCGGCGAGGGTGTGGAGGTGGTCGGAGGTCGGAGCGGCCGTACCGGCGCGATCGTCGTCCTGGTGGATCAGCGAGGCGAACGAACGATGCTCACCGATCGGGGCGCGTGCGCCGACCTGGCCGATCCCGACCCGGCGTGGCTCGATGGCGTCGAGGTGCTGCACGTCCCGACGTACTCGCTCGTCAGCGGCAGGTTGGCCGACACCTCGATCACCCTGGTGAACTGGGCGCACGACAGAGGGATCATCGTGTCGATCGACGCGTCGTCATCGGCGGTGCTCGAGGCCTACGGCGCGGCGCGGGCACGAAACCTGCTGTGGTCGCTGCAGCCGCACGTGCTGCTGTGCAACGAGCTCGAAGCCCGCGTCCTGGCAGGCGGCGGAGGCGTGGAGGGCATCGCGACCGCGGCGACGGTGGTGAAGCAGGGCGTAGATCCAGCGCTGGTGTCCGTTCCGGGGGAGGGCGTGGTCGAGGTGCCCGTGCCCCCGCTCCCCGGGGTGACCGACACCACCGGCGCAGGCGATGCGTTTGCCGCTGGGTTCCTGATCGCTGTCGCGAGCGGATCGCTGGCGGTGGAAGCTGCGTCCGCAGGCCATCGATCGGCTCGCGCCGCCATCATGAGCGTGTCGGGCGGCTGAGCTACGGGTCGCCGGTGGCTCGCCGGCGCGGCGTCGTAGTGTGCGGCGGTGGGACTCGGCCGGAGATCGAACGTGTTGGCCGCGGTGCTCGTCGCAGCCGTTGTCGCGATGGCCGGTCCACTGCCTGGCGAGACCCGGCCGACAGCGACGGCCGCGACCCGATACCTCGATCCGACGTTCCTGCCCGATGTGCAGCGAGACGTGGTGTTCGGAACGGCGACCGCCGTCGACGGCTCCATTGTCGAGTTGAAGCTCGATCTCTACACGCCCCGCGGCGACGTCGCGACCGATCGCCCTGTCTTCGTCTTCGCTCACGGTGGCTTCTTCTTCACCGGTGACAAGTCGACCACGTTCGTGTGGGCCCAGAGGATGGCCCAACGCGGTTACATCGCTGCCTCGATCAACTACCGGCTGGGCCCGGAGCCGGTGCTGTACCCGGTGGACACGCCGCTGGAGTTCCAGGTGGTCAACGGCGCGCGGGCCGACATGCAGACCGCAGTTCGATGGTTCCGGGCGAACGCGGCGACGCTGCGAATCGATCCGGATCGGATTGCCGTCGGGGGCACCAGTGCAGGCGCGGTCACCGCTCTCGGGGTGGCGGCCAACGCCGACGCGCCGTTGTCTGGGGATCATGCCGAGTTCTCGTCGGCCGTGTGTACGGCCGTCTCGTTCTCGGGCGCCAACGACCCTGCGGCGGTGGGCCCGCTCGACGCTGGCGCGATCTTCCATCACGGCGAGCTCGACACGGTGGTGCCGACTGCACAGGCGATCGCGACTCGTGATGCGATGATCGCCTCGGGTCTCCCGGTCGCCTGGTACGAGTATCCGGGGGAGGACCATGAGCTCAGTGACGCCTCGATCAGTGCTCGCGTTCAGCCCACCATCCAGTGGCTGTACGACCGCGTTGCGACGGCGACGTACCCATGCTCGCCGGCCGTTGGGCAGCTGCCTCGGGTGCCCGCTGGCCAGCAGACCCCCGTCGTCGGTGAAGCCGACCGCTCGGGGGTCGTGTCGTTGGTGTCGGTCGACAACCAAGCGCCAGGCTTCGTACAGGTGCTGCCGTGCGGTTCGGCCCCCGGGTCGTCGTCGAACCTCAACGCCGACGCGGCGGGGCAGATCCGTGCAGCCTTGGCCGTCGTGCGATTCGACTCGTCGGGGCGTTCGTGTGTGTTCAACCAACGCGCCACGCATCTCGTGGCCGATGTGCAGGGGTGGTTCGCCGCCGCCGCGTTCGACGACGTTGCCGACCAACGCCTGCTCGACACGCGTTCAGGCGCTCGCCCGGCCGCAGGCAGCCAGACCATCATCGTCGGCCGCGCCAATGCCACCGCGGTCGTGTCGATCGTGATGACGGAGACCGAGGGGGCAGGGTTCGTGCAGGTTCTGGCGTGTGGCTCGGCGCCCGGCGCTTCGTCGAACCTGAATGCGGATGCGGCCGCTCAGACCAGATCGGGTCTCGCGTTCGTTCGATTCGATGCGGCAGGGCGTGCATGTCTGTACACCCAGCGAGGCGCGCATTTGGTGGCGGATCTGCAGGGTTACTTGGCGGACGGATCGTTCGACGACATCGTCGACGACCGTGCACTCGACACGCGCACAGGGCAGCGGCCGGGCGACGGCAGTGTGACCATGGTTCGCGGGCGGGCTGGAACCACGGCCGTGGTGTCGCTCGTGGCGACCCAGACCAGCGCTGGCGGGTACGTGCAGGTGCTGCCGTGCGGTTCGACGCCGGGCGGGTCGTCCAACCTCAACACGGACGCTCCGCAACAGACCGTTGCCGGTTTGGCGTTCGTGCGTTTCGGCGACGATGGCAGGGTGTGTCTCTTCGCCCAGCGCTCGACCCATCTGGTGGTCGATGTGCAGGGGTACCTGGCACCCTCGGCCTTCGTCGATGTGCCCGATGTGCGAGTGCTCGATTCGAGAACCCGGTGACGTTCGGTGCGGGCGCTCGTTTCAGAACACGACGATCGACATCAGCTTGGCTGCCGTCTGGCCTGAAGCATCCGCGACCCGAACGACGAAGGTCCAGGTGCCGGCAGATGCGGGCTTGCCGCTGATCTGATTGCCCGAGATCGACAGACCGGTGGGCAGGGTGCCGGACATGATCGACCATGTGTAGGGCTGTTGGCCGCCCGAGGCAAGCAGGCTCGCGGAGTAGCTATTGCCCACGGCTCCCCGGACGAGCAAGGATCCAGCGTTCGCGATCGACAGTGGAGCAGCCGAGGCTGGGCCGGACACCATGATCGAGAACGACCCGATGACCTCGTTGCCGCTCTTGTCGCGAACGCGCAGTGAGAACGAGTACGTCCCGGTCGCCGTGGGCGTCCCCGTGACCATCGTGGATGAGTTGCCCCAGTCCTTGATCACGGACAGGCCAGGCGGGAGCGAACCGGAGCTCACGCTCCAGGTGACAGGACGCGTGCCCCCGCCGAGAGCGGTGATGCCGAGCCCGTACGCGGAGCCGAGTGTCGCGGCGGGCATCGGACCATTTGGGACCGTGAGCGTCAGCGGGTCGGCTGCGCCAGCGGATGGCGCACCGACGAGAAGGGTTGCGGTTGCAACCATGAGGGACAGGAACGTGCGCATGGCGGAAACCTCTGGTGTCGGGCGGACCCGTGCACCTTCGCTGCTCACACGTCTCTGCAGCAATCAGACGTTGGTACTAGCACCCCACCATCAGGGGCGGGCGTCGATCTCCACCGGCTGGGTGAAGGCATGGGCGAACTCGGGGCCGATCCCGATCGGCTCGGCGTCGATGCCGAACAGGGTGCGGATCCATGCGGTCACCCCATGCCGGATCATCGGGAACGTCTCGGTCGCCGGCACCGCCGGAGGATTGCAGCCATCCTCGCCGAGCGCGCGCAGCTGAGGCAGCCCGTCGAGCAGTCCACCGAGGCCCGACGCCTCGGCGATACCGATGATGCCGGTACCCCCGCCGAAGGTGCAGAAGTCGTCGAACCCGTTGTGGCCGACTCCGTCGATGATCCACAGCAGGCTCGGTTCGGGGACCGACTCGAACGACGGCTTGGTGCGGTCTTGGGCCGAAATGATCCTGTCTTCCGAACCGGTCATGAAGAACGAGGGTTTGTCGGGAAGCCCGGCGTCGCCCTCGACGGTGGTGGTGCTCGCCGCGGGGTCGCCGACGAGCACGCCAGATGCAAGGCTCACGTAGCCATCGACTCGCGCATCGAGCGCAGCGCTGAGGATCGTTCCTCCGCCGGCGGAATGGCCGACTGCTACGACATGGTCCGCGTCGACTCGACCCGACAGCACACTTGCAGGATCGTCGGCCTGGGCGATCACGAGGTCGAGGGTCTGCAGCAGATCGTCCACCGAGTCGGCACGCTCGCCGCTGGCGGTCGCCGACAACACGTTCCTCAAGTCGCGCGAGGGGTGGTCGGGAGCGGCCACGACGAATCCCCACGACGCCAGGTGCGAGGTCAGGAACGAGCTCTGCAGCCGGAATCCGGCGAGGCCGTGGCTGAACAAGACGACCGGGAAGGTGCCGTCGGCTGCAGCGGCGTCGCGGGCGCCATCGAATGCGAAGCTGGCAGGGATGTCGGCCGTCAGGATCTCGCGGATGGCCAAGGGGACGAGGTCGCGAGCGTCGTAGCTGACGCTCCCCGAGGTCCCTTCGACTGCCGGATACCAGACCTCGACGGATGGTCCCTTGTCGAGGGTGTACGTCGCGACGCCGACGGGGTAGGGGCCTCGCTCGGCGTAGGTGGAGGCCAACGTCGCCAGGTCGAGGGTGGTGGTCGGTGCCGGCTCAGTCGTCGGCGTCGTGGTCGTGGCAGCGGTCGTGGCCTCGGTGACCGCCGTCGATGCTGTGGGCTCGGGAGTTGTCGTGGGCGAGGTGGCGCTCTCGTCGCTGCTGCACGCGGTGGTGCCGACGGCGAGCGCGACGAAGAAGAGGAGGGATCGGCGGGGAGACACGAGCGTCAAGGTTGGCAGACATGCCGGTCGAACGGCAGGTCGTGCCGTGTGATGGAAGCCATTCGTCCATCCGATCGGCAAGCCGGTAGGGTTGCGCTCCGCACACGTGCCCCGGCACGTCGTGCGGTAACTGGCGACGTGGCCGAGTGGTTCAGGCAAGGGCCTGCAAAGCCCTGTACATGGGTTCGATTCCCATCGTCGCCTCCAGCCCCTGACCTGGTAGAGTACCAGCTCAGGGGCTCTTTTCGTTTTCCCGCCAGTGTCCGTGAATGACCGGCAGAAACCGTCATCGACCCCCATTTCGTACCCATGCGGTACCCATTTCGTTCCCACGGAGGAGACGAGAGATGGCATCGATCGAGCGGCGCAGCGGTGGATACCGGGTGAGATATCGCGACCCGGCGGGTCACAACCGGAGTCGGACCTTCAAGCGCAAGGTCGACGCCGACCGGTTCGCTCGCGAGGTGGAGGTCGACATAGACCGGGGCGCGTGGATCGACCCGAAGGGTGCCGACATCCCGCTCGCTGCGTGGGTCGAGACCTTCATGGCGATGTCGGTGTCGCTCTCGCCCACGACGATCGAGACCTACCGGCGCGACCTCGACAAGTACGTGCTGCCCGCGTTCGGCTTGCGTCGCCTCGGTCAGCTGCGGG
>JAYSLK010000506.1:0-1521 GCA_043725585.1 Actinomycetota bacterium | reverse complement strand
CTGATCTCGATCGCCGGTCATCCCTTCATGGTGAACGTCATCGACATCGACGAGGGGCTGGTGGTTCGCCAGTACTCGATCGTCAACCCCGACAAGCTCACCTCGATCGGGCGCTCGATCGAACTCGTCTGATCGAGCTCGTCCGATCGCCACCTCGAACGGGCGGATCAGAACAGGCGGACCGACAGCGTGCGGGCAGTCGTTCGCATCAGGTTGCCGGCGACATCGGTGATGCTGGGCGCCGGTTGGAACGAGAACGTGGCGTTGGCGGCCTGAGTGGCGATGGCCGTACACGTGCCTGTACAGGTGGCGCCGATGGTGACGACGGCTGTTCGATTGCCGTTCGTGAAGGTCACGGCCGACACGTAGCTGTACGACACGTTGTTGGTCGAGACGTACCCGTTGCCGCCCAACGTACGGGCTCCATTGGTGAGTCCGTTGATCGTGAGCTGATCGGCTGCGGTGGTGTTCGGATCGGTCAGGGTGACCGTCACCAGAGCTGGGATCGAGGACGTGGCGATCGGCTCGGTGAACAGCGCCGACAGGGTGTCTCCAGGTTCCACCCGCCCATCGGTGGCTCCATTGGTGTCGCTGAACGACACCAGCAGCGGCCGCGCGCCGTCGGTCGGAGCACGGGCCGGGAAGGCCGATTGATTGCCGGCGCCGTCTCGTGGACCGACAGCAGATGCGGCGAGGGCGACGGTCATGGTGCCGACGCCCGTGTCGAGCGCGCCCGTGCCCTCGGTGATCGTGATCGTGCCGGTGGTTCCCGACGCCGTGAGCGTGAACGCCGTAGCGCCCGACGGAATGTTGACGAGCGACCAGGCGGCCGTCGACGTGGTCGTGGCAGCGAGCGTTTCGCTCCAGGTCATTGTGACCCGGTCGACTCGCCCGTTGCCGCTCGCGTCCTGCAGCACCATCGTCACCGGCACCGGAGGTGCCGCATCGGTCGGGGCACGGGCAGCGAACGCCGTGGTGTTGCCGTTCACGTCGCGGATGCCGGCCGAGTTGACCGCGAGCGCAACGGTGAACGTGCCGACTGCGGTGGTCGCAGCACCGGTTCCTTCGGTGATCGCCAGGGTCGCCACGTTGCCGACGACCGTGACGCCGGCGAGCGATCCGCCCGACGGGATGTTCGACAGCGTCCACGGCGCGACCCCGGCGGAGTATGGAGCCAGCACGTCGTCGAACGTCGCCCGAACCTCGTCGACCCGACCGTCGATGTCGACGTCGCGCATCGTCAGCGACGTGAGCGCCGGTGGGATCACGATCGACACCGCAGCGGCAGCGACGCTGCCGGCCGAGCCGATCACGAAGACCGAGTGTGGAGCATCAGAGGTGCCGGCCGGCAACGTGACCGACACGGCCTGTGCCGTCGCCGAGGCCACCGTCGCGGGCGACCCCACGAGCAACGGGCCCGTTGGCGAGTCGAGTCGGAAGGTCAGCGTCTCGCCGATGACGTAGTTGTCGATCGCGCCTGTCAACGATGCCGGCAGGGTCGTGATCGGCATCGGGGTCGAC
>JAYSLK010000505.1:0-3203 GCA_043725585.1 Actinomycetota bacterium | reverse complement strand
GAAGACGGCACCTCGGTTCACGTTGCGGATCGTGTAGGGACCAGTCTGCATGACGGTGCCGAGATCGAGCGTGGCGATGCGTCGCATGATCAGCCCGTTGAACTCGCGGAGCACCGGCTCGACCACGGCCACTTTCGAGCCGAATCCGTCGAGGGTCCAGTACCGCGGACCGTTGAGCTTGACGAACACGGCACCCATCTCACGAGCGATGGTGTTCGCGTCGAGCGTGTCCCACAGTTCCTGGGGACAGTCGTTCAACATCTGCGTGCCGTACACCTCGGCCTGCAGCCGTTCGTTGCGGAGGAAGACAGCGAGCACCTCGCCGTAGCGCACGCCCCGCATGTCGGAGATGAGTCGAGGAGGAGAACTGGTCATCACGAACCCTTCGCCGCCGGCCGCCCGGCATCTTGTGGCACATGCTATGCCATGACTGGCTCGCCGGCGTTCTGCGCCGTCAGCCGGGTCGAGCGATCGCGGCCAGCACGTCAAGCCGTCCGGCGCGACGCGCCGGCCAGATGGCTGCCACGAGTCCGGCGACCAGCGTGGCCGCGATCACGATGACGATGGTGCCGACCGGCAGGGCGACCGACGTGACGCCCACAGATTCCATGCCGCGTGTGCCCAGCACACCCAAGGGGATCCCGACTGCGAACCCGAGCGTGGTTCCGAACGCAGCAACGATCAGCGACTCGCCGAGCACCGTCAGCTGCAGCTGGCGACGCGTGGCGCCGACGGCGCGCAGCAGGCCGAACTCGTGGGTGCGTTCGAACACGGCGAGGGCGAGCGTGTTGGTGATCCCGAGCACGGCGATCAACACGGCGAACGCCAGCAGGCCGTACACCAGTCGGAGAAGTTGGTCGAGCTGGTCCTCCTGGGTGCGGCGGAACTCGGCCTGGTCCTGCAGCTCGACCTGTGGGAAGTCGTCGACGGCGGCCGCGATCGCCTGGCGGGCGCGCGCGAAATCGATGCCGTCGACGAGCTTCGCCCCGGCGAACGCGTCGAGGCGTACGGCCGGATTGGCCGCTGCGAACACATCGAGATCGACGATCCAGTTCGTGTTGGTTGCAGCTGCGTCGGCGAACACACCTACCACGGTCAGGGTCTGCGCCGCGCCGGTGCGCCATTGCACGTCCACGGTGTCGCCGACAGCCAGATCGAAGTCGCGCGCCGGGTCTTCGTGGACCAGGAGACCATCGTCGGCGAGGCCGGCGAACCCGCCCGATCGGAGGTCGAGATCGACGATCTCGCCGAAGGAGTCGCCGTCGATGGCACCGACGGACCTGGTGCCGTCGCCCACCTGGAACGTGCCCGCACGAAAGGCACTGACGGCCTCGATCTCCGGCAGGTCGCGCATCCGCTCGACCAGGGTGGGTGAGAAGCCCTGGAAGCCGATGCCGGTGACGAAGAAGTCGGCGGTGATCGACTGCCCCAGCTGTTGGGAGAGCGAGCGACTGAGCGATGCACCCACCACGCCGACGCCGCTGACCAGCGCGATCCCGATCATCAACGCGGAGGCGGTCGTCGCGGTTCGGCGCGGTGAGCGAGTGGCGTTCTCCTGGGCAAGGCGACCCGGCATGCCCATGAGGCGGCGAACAGGGATGCCGAGGGCGCGCCCGACCCGGGCAGCGACGCCAGCGGACAAGAGAGCGACTCCGGACAGCACGAGCGCTGCGCCGCCGGCGATGAGACCCACCGTGAGCGACAGCTCACCGGGTTTCGCGAAGACGCCGATGCAGTAGACCGCTGTGCCGACGATCGCCATCAGCGAGCCGATGAACAAGCGGCGCAGCGAGCCCCTCCGCACGGGCGCTGCCTCGAGCCGCATCGCTGCCACCGGGGGCACGCGCCCTGCCACGAGGGCTGGAGCGAAGGTGGCCGCGATGGTGACGCCCACACCGACCGCGATCGCGACGATGACGGTTCGTGCCTCGATCACCGTGCCCGCGCGCGGGAATCCGGCACCGCCGGCGTTGAAGATCACGGTCAGGACGCGAGCGACCCCGATCCCGCCGAGCAGCCCTGCACCGGTTGCGATCACTGCGATCGTCAGCGACTCACCGAGGATCATGGTTCGTACCTGGCGACTGCTCGCCCCGATCGCGCGGAACAGGGCCAGCTCGCGCATTCGCTGGGCGACGATGATGCGGAACGTGTTGTTGATCAAGAATGCGCTGACGAACAGCGCGATCAGCGCAAACCCCAGCAGCACCCAGCGCAGGAGGTCGACCACGCTGCCGATGCGTTCCGCAGTGTCGCGGGCCACCTCGTCGCCGGTGACCACCTCGGCATCCCCTGGAAGCAGGGACTCGATCATCTGGCGGGCGTCGTCGGCCTGACCGCTGTCCAGACCGTCTTCCAGCGCGACGTCGATCGAGTCGTAGAGGCCGGGGGAACCGAGCACCTCCTGCGCGGTGATCGGGTCGAAGGCGGCGATGGTGGCGCGCCCGGCGACTGCTTCGTCGTCGCCACCGAGACCGTTGGTGCCCACCATGGTGAACTCAAGCACGCCCTCGGCAACCGCCACGCGCACCATGTCGCCCACCTGGGCGCCGATGCGATCGGCCGTTGTCGCGTCGAGCGACACCTCGTCAGGTCCCGATGGCGCCGTTCCGGAACGAAGTTCGCGCCCGCCGATGAGGCCGGTGCCGGTCCACGAGACGCCGAGCTGAGGACCGCCGCGAGCGGGCACCGGCTCGCCGTCTGCGTCGAGCACCACGGCCGGTTCATCGAGGTTCGGTTCCACCGCGACCACGCCGGGCACCTCGGAGATCCCTTCTGCGAGCGACGCGGGTACCGGGCTGCCGCCGCCGCCACGTCCGAACGCGGTGGCGCCGCGCACTCTCAGATCGATGCCCTGGTCGAGCTGGGCGAACAGCTGGTCGAACGCTCTGCGGAAGCTGTCGGTGAGGATGAAGGCGCCACTGACGAACGACACGCCGATCACGATCGACAGCACCGTCAACACGATGCGCGCCCGTCGAGCCACGAGCCCCCGGAACGTCAGCTGCACCATCATGCTGGGCGAACCTACTGGTGCTCGTCGACGACCACACCGATCGCGGGATCTGTCGTGTCGTGTCGCGCTGCGTCGGGCCGAGATGCCCGGGTGATCGCTCCCCGCCGTCTGTCGGCTCGTCACCCACGGTTCGCAACCCCCGCACCTGGGCCAGGGATGTGGAGCGAGTTCGGTCGCAATCGATCGC
>JAYSLK010000504.1:0-4533 GCA_043725585.1 Actinomycetota bacterium | reverse complement strand
CGGCCGATGAAGCCGAGATACGGCGGATCGTCGGCTGTGACGTGGACGTCGTATCGCTCGGTCGCGATGCCGTTGCCGATGATGCGCAGTTGGTCTGCGACTGCTGAGAACGTCTCGGCCTGCGCACGGCTGTGCACCGCCACAGCCCCCGGACGAGCCGCCACGAGTTGGGCCAGCGCGATGTCCATCGCGTCGCTCATCGAGGCCATCGACACGAGGTGAGCGGCCGGCACGTCGAGGAAGGGCGTGAGGTAGAGCGGCAACCAGTCGTACGCCAGGTTGACCACCAGGTCGAAGTCGTCCTGTCGATCGCGCACCCAGTCCCACATCGCTGCCAGCACCGGCGACGAGGGCATCTCGATCGAAGCCTGCCGCCCCAGCGTTTGGCTGCTGACCTGGAGGTTGCCGTCGATCTGATGCACACGTGCTCCGACGTGCAGAGAGCCCGCCGGGGCCACGACCTCGACGTGGTGACCGCGCGCGGTCAGCCCGAGCACCAGGCCGTGCAAGGTGAGTTCGACACCGCCCCCGATGCCGCTGCCGAGCGGACCGACGGGCGTGGAGCAGATCAGGATCCGCTTGAACCGAGTCGTGTTGTCCGAGCGATCCGAGCGGTTCGGGCGATCCTTGTGAATCGCGGCCATGACGGGGCCTCCTTCGGGTGTCGACACAGCCGACCGGCTGCGACGTTCCCTCCCGCGTGCAGTCTGCACGAGCCGTGGCACGTTGTCGCTTCGCACCCGACGCTCGAGCCGGGACATCGGTCACCCTCCGCGGCCGACATCACGCAATCCGTCGAGTCCGAGCAGTATTTTCGAAACATGTCCGACCTTCCTCCGCCGCGCCCCGGTGACCAACCGGCGTGGCAGCCACCGGCCGGCCCCCCGCTGGACGAGGCACCGACGACCCCAGCACCGATCCGGCCGTACCTGCCCGATCCACGGGCGCCGCGTGCCAACCCGCCACAGGACAACCCTCGAGCGCCCGCCGAACGCGCCGAACCGGTTGCCCCGCTCGACCCCGTGGAGGCACTGCCACCGTTCGCCCCGCTGCCACCATTCGAGCCGCTGCCACCATTCGAGCCGCTTGCACCATTCGAGCCGCTTGCACCCGTCGAGCCGCTTGCACCCGTCGAGACGGCCTCGATGACGGATGCGGCCCTGGCGGCTGAGACGACGATGCCTGCGCCAGACCCCACCCGAACGGCTGAGACGGTGCAACCAACCACTCGCATGCCGACGACGGGCATCTCGCCGCTGCCGCCGATTCCACCGGCACGATCGGCTGCCCGATCACGGGTACCCGCGGTGATCGGGGCGATCGCTGCCATCGCGCTGGGAGCCGGCGCGGTGCTGTGGGTGACCCGGTCCTCCGACGACGATCCCTCCGGTCGGTCGGGCGAGGAGCAGAACTCCAGCACGTCCGAAGCCATCGAGGCGGCCCCGACCAGCGTGGCTGAAACCTCCCCCAGCGTGGCCCCGACGACGAGCAGCCCCTCGGTGGTGCTCCCGCCGACGCAGCCCACCACGCAGCCCACCACGCCGCCCACCGACCCGCCGGCCACACCCGACCCGACGGCCACACCCGCTCCGTCGGCCCCTGCCGTCGAGGCACTGCCCGCGCCTCCGGTTCCCGCCGGCGCGACCCTGTTCTCGGACCCCGACGGTTGGACCATTGCAGTGGACCCGGCGTGGCAGCGTGAAGAGTCACCAGAGTTCGCCGGCTGGTTCACCGGCACCGGCTCCACCGGGTTCAGCGACAACGTCAACATCGTCCTCGAGAACCTGCCGACTGCGCTCTCCCTCGACGAGTACCTCGTCGCGGCAATCGGGGTGATCAACACCCAGGCCACCGACGTCGAGATCGTCGACCAACGTCGCTTCGTCGGTGTCGACGGCGTCCAGGTACACGTCGTCACCTGGCTGGGCACGGTCGTGGGGGCGAATCAGCGATTGGGCTTCGTCCAAGCGATGACGGTCACTGCGACGAAGGCCTACGTGGCGACCTTCACCGCGCAGCCGGGACGCCTGGCACAGCTGGCCACCACGGTGGGCCCGTATCTGGCGACCGTCCGCGGCACCTGACTGCAGGCCTTCGCCTCGACCGGGGGCGACGCGTCAGGCGCGGCGCCGCCGTCGAGTCTGAACGATCCGTGCGAAGATCTCTCCCCGACGTCACGACGCCCTGCGCGGTGAGACGAGGGAATGCATCGGCGGCACTGCGGTGCCCGACCGGCGGAGATGATGGGGTTTCGACATGCGACGAGTCATGACCATGCTGCTGACCTGTTGACCGGACTCGTCACGATCATGGCATCGAACGTCGGGACCGCGTACGCGTGTTCGTGTGCCGGGCCGGCCTCTGCGCGCGACCAAACAGCAAGAGCCGACATCGCGTTCGTCGGCACAGCAACATCGGTGCGCACCCTCGGTGACGACTCTCGCCTCTACACCGTCGAGGTCGAGCTGGCGGTGAAGGGCGAGGTTCCTGCCGCGATCGAGATCGAAGCCGGCACCTTCGACGGCTCGTGCGGGGTGAATGTGCCACTCCGCCAGTCGATCGGGTTCGCCCCGTACCCGCTGCGCAACGAGACCGATGACGTCGTCGGCGCATGGTCTGTCGATCTCTGCGGCGGGATGGTGCCGGCATCGGAGATGAGCGCCGTCGTCGATCAACGCCTGCCTCAACCCACTGGTCGCGGTCCCGTGGCGGCGATCGTCGTGGCGCGCACGGGCCCTGCCGACGCTGTCGCCGTCGACGCGATCGCCCGGCCACTCGGCTACGTGGCCCTCGACCGACCCGAGGGCGAGTACGCGGACATCGTCGGCCTGGCAACGTGTCCAGGTGGCACCCGCGCGGCGGTGCTGGTCCTGCGCAGCGGTGACGACGGCAACCTCGGGGGGCATGGTCGATCGGGTTGCCAGCTATGGGTTGAACGGAGCTCCAGATTCGACGTGGCTCGTCGAGGCGATCGAACTCGGCCGGCTCGAGGTCGGCACCGCTGGCGCCGTCCTGTGGGACAGCAACGACGGTTCACAACGGTGGCTCCGTCCCGACGGCACGACGATCGGGCTTCCCTCCGGTGGGGGAGCGCCATTCGGTGAGGGAGTGCTGAGCTGGAGCTACCAAGGCGTCCCGGCGTTTCAGACCCTCGATTCGTTCGACGAAAGGCCGATGTCGTTCGTCGATGCGGTTCAGATGCGATTCGCGCAATCCGTGCACGCAACGGTGACCGTCGACCCGACGTCGGCCAGAGCCCAACCCCTGCCTATCGTGGCGATTCCCGGACGGCTGATCGGCGCGGCCGCGACGACCCTCCCGTCGTCGACCATCCCGGCATCTGCGCCGACCCCCGACTCCTCGCCGGCGTCAGACGCGCCAACCGATCCTGGAGACCACACCGGCGGCTGGCCGACGCCTGCGGTGGTCAGCCTGGCCGTGGCGATCGCTGCTTTCGTCGCCGTGGCGTTGTTGTGGCTGCGGCACACGTTCGCGCCTGGCCCCCGAAGGGACTCAGGAGCTCATCAGTAGCCGACATCCCACAACGTCAGTCCCTGGGGCGGTGCCACCTTACCGGCGGCCGAACGATCTCGCCGGAGCAGGATGCTGCGCATCTCACCCGCATGGATCCTGCCGGCTCCGACATCGACCATGGTGCCCACCAGCGAGCGCACCATCTGATGACAGAAAGCGTTCGCGCGGATCTCGAACCTCAGCAGCGTGCCGTAGTCGCTGGCCACTTCGCTCCATCCGGCCGACATCACTCGCCTGCGAAGAGACGGCACCGGTTGCGCGTCACGCACCTTCGGAGATCGGCAGAACGACCCGAAGTCGTGCTCGCCGATCACCGGGTCGCACGCCAACTGCATCGCCCACAGCTGCAGCGGCGCGGCCACATGCCACGTGGTCGCCACCAGCGCCGGTACGGGGTTTGGCGTGTTGAGCACGTGATATCGGTAGTACCGGTGGGTGGCGCTGAACCGTGCGCTGAAGTCGGGGTCGGTGCACCACTCGGCCGAGCGCACCACGATCGCAGGTCCACACATCCGCGTCAGCCGATGCGCGAGGCGATCGATGTCGACGGCAGCGGGGAGGTCGACGCTGACCACCTGGCCCCAGGCATGAACACCGGCGTCCGTGCGACCGGCGCCCACGGGTTCAGTCGCTGCCTGCACCACGCGCTCGAGCCCAGAGCGCAGTTCGCCCATCACCGTGCGCTGCCCCGCGGCCTCGGCAAAGCCGTGAAAGCCGCCGCCGTCGTAGGCAACGAGGAGGCGAGCCCGCCGAGCACCAGGGGCGGGCTCGGCCCCGACCTCACCGATCGATGCGGCGACGGGCGTGTCGAACGGAAGCTGGCCGGCCGAGCCCGGGCCGAGCTCGTCGATCATCTCGGATGCCGATCGAAAACGAGTCGAGCCCGCCAGATGGCGGGCTCGGACACCATGCTCGTGCCTCGGTCGCTGTCAGCTGAGATCAGCGCAGCCACCGGACAGGCCGTGATCTGGATCAGACCAGTTCGATGCGGGCCATCTG